>NZ_CAXLMO010000001.1:0-84082 GCF_964187635.1 Candidatus Seribacter sulfatis
ATTCTGTTTTATTATCTCAGCCGTTTGAGAGGTGGTTCGTGTAGTAAAGCATTGAATAGTGGGAAGCGGTTGGGATTGTTCCACGTGGAACCATCTTCCTTTTTGTTCCACATGGAACATTTCTTCTTGGTTGCGAGTATCATAAAAGGCAAACTTAGTAGGCTCTTTGTCACCATACTGTGTTTCTGTTTTTTCAAAATTAATGGAGCGGCCAAGCAGGCGTGGAGGAGTGCCGGTCTTAAATCGATTGAGTTCTATTCCGTATTCTGTGAAGTCTGCAGATAATCCCTTTGCTACATGATCGCCGAGTCTTCCGCCCTCCGCTTTTTCTTTACCAACATGCATTAGTGCACGCAAGAATGTGCCGGTTGTAACAACGATTGATTTTCCGTAGAAGTTTATGCCCAGGGTTGTTTTGACGCCAACACATTTATCTTTCTTAATAATTAAGCCATCTACTATACTTTGAAATGTTGTAATGTTCTCATTTAATTCGAGAACATGTTTCATTCTAAGCTGGTACGCTTTTTTATCACACTGTGCTCGAGGTGCTTGAACAGCCGGTCCCTTTGAGGAGTTAAGTAATTTGAATTGAATTGCTGATAGATCAGTGTTCAGAGCCATTTCTCCGCCTAAGGCGTCAATTTCTCTAACAATTTGTCCTTTAGCTTGGCCCCCAATTGCTGGATTACAACTCATTTGAGCAACAGTATCGAGGTTGCCCGTCAAAATAAGAACTTCAGCCCCACACCTAGATGCTGCCAAAGCTGCCTCGCAACCAGCATGCCCTGCACCGCAAACAATTACATCATAGGGATTTAGCTCATCTGTTTTTAATCCCGTATTCATTTTCCAATACAGAAATTTTGAAACAACTGGTCTAGCATATCTTCATTATCTGTGCGTCCGATAATACTGTTAATACACTCGATTGATAATTTTAATTCCTGTAATATGATTTCTTCATTAATGGAAGATGAAATGAGAGATACTACTTCATCTAAATGGGCTAGTGCATCTACAAGATGATTAGACTGTCTTTTATTAACCAAAATATCACTTGATGGGTTTATTTTAAACTGATCCGATAACACTTTCTCTATTTCGGATATAATATTTTCTGAACAACCATCTTCTATCATTGAAGTCGTGATTACTTTTGAGTTTCGAGGATAATCGCTGGAGGATATCTCGCGTTTTAGGTCATTTTTATTTTCTACAACTATTATCGCTTTCGATTTAATTTCTTTCCGGATGCTATTATAAAATTCGGTAGGGTAGGGGAGTGAAGAATCAAATACTAACAGAACAATAGCCGAATCATCTATAAGACGAATAGAATTTTGTATCCCCAGTTGTTCAACCTCAGAGGTTGTTTTACGGATCCCTGCAGTGTCAAATAATTCAACTTTATAGCCTCCTATATTTAATTCCTTTGATAGATAATCTCTTGTTGTCCCTGAGTCTTTACTTACCAGTGCACGATTTTCGTGAACAAGATTATTAAACAATGTACTTTTACCTACATTGGGAGGACCAATCAGTGAAATTTTAATACCCTGGGACAATGTTGACTTTATATTCGTCGAGTTAATTAGTTGAGTAATTGCAGATTTAAGTGGCTTTACAATTGTCAATATTTCACCAACATTTTTTTCTTTAATTTCATCTTCAGGAAAATCTATACTTGCTTCGAATTGTGCCTGTAAATTAATTATCCCAGACTGAATAACATGAAGACGTTTACTTAAGCTTCCTCTCAATTGATGATTGGCAATTTCAATCTCAATTTCACTAGAGGCTGAAATTAACTCCGCAACTGCTTCAGCTTGGGAAAGGTCTATTTTCCCATTTAAGAATGCCCTTTTTGTGTATTCTCCAGGTTCAGCAAGTCTGCATTTTCTTTTAATCAGGTCATCTAAAATCTGATTAGCAATCAATGGGTTTCCATGAAAAGTAAGTTCTAGTGTTTGTTCTCCAGTGTATGATTTACCATTTTCAAAGAATGTGAGTAAAACTTGATCAACGGGTTTTCCTTTTATTGACAAATAGTTTCTTACAGTTGCTGTCCTTGGGGTAGGAGTTGTAATGTTAAATATATCCTCGCAAAGAGTTTTACATAACTTACCGCTTACTCTAATCACCCCCAATGCAGACTCTCCTGCGATGGTAGCAAGAGATACAATCGTATCACCTTCTCTCACAGTTATTTATGGAATTAGTCAGAGTCCTCGTCGTTGTTCTGTGCTAGGACAGAACCGACGGTGACTTCAACTTTTTCTAAGATCGCGGCTGTGATTTCAGCCATCAATTTTTCATCTTCTGCAAGAGTTTGTTTTGCAGCTTCACGACCTTGCCCTATCAAGTCACCTTTGTAGGAAATCCAGGCTCCTTTTTTCGTCAAAATTTCATGTTCAATCCCAAGATCTAATACGGAACCTGTTCGGGAAATACCCTCGCTGTACATGATATCAAATTCACATGCTGTAAAGGGTGGAGCAATTTTGTTTTTAACAATTTTTACCCGCGTCCTGTTGCCTACTACTGTTCCATTAGATTCCTTAATCTGCCCAATTCTTCGAATGTCCATTCTGATAGAACAGAAGAATTTTAATGCTCTTCCACCTGGTGTAGTTTCCGGACTGCCAAACATTACGCCTATTTTTTCCCGAATTTGATTCGTAAAAATACAAACACAGTTGGTTTTAGAAATTGCTGCGGTGAGCCGTCTCATTGCTTGACTCATCATACGAGCCTGTAGACCGACTGTAGCATCCCCCATTTGCCCATCTAGTTCCTGTCTTGACACTAATGCTGCTACTGAGTCTAAGACAACAACATCAATTGCCCCTGACCGAATGAGTGTTTCAGTAATATTGAGTGCGTCTTCACCACTTTCTGGTTGTGAAACCATAAGGTTATCGAGGTCCACACCGACTATTTTAGCGTATCTAGGGTCTAATGCATGTTCTACATCAACAAATACAGCATTTCCTCCATTTCTTTGCGCTTCTGCGATCACACTTAAACAAAAGGTTGTTTTACCGGATGATTCAGGACCATATATTTCCACAATCCTACCTCTGGGTAAGCCGCCAGCACCTAACGATAGATCAACAGCCAATGATCCAGTTGAGATAACCGACACATTCATTTTAGTTGCGTCCCCAAGTCTCATTAGGGCACCTTCTCCAAATTTTTTATTAATTCCCTGAAATGCTAAATCAAGGTCTGGGTTTTTGTCTTTTCGTTTATCGGTAGTGTTTTTAGCCATTTTAAATATATGTATATAATCACAATGATTTTTCAAGAGATAGAATCAAGCAGTTTAAGTAAATTTGTTTATATTTCTTATAGTTTAGTTACTATGCACGCATTTCTTATCAATAATTATGATCGAGTCTGTTCCTATATTTTACTTTTTCTTTAAGAATGGAAAAGAGGGTAGGGCACGGTTATTCCAGAATATGGTCCCACACTACAAAAACCAAAGCATGTAAATGAAATATTCCCACATAATTTGGGATTGGAATGGAACAATAATCGACGATGCCCGTCTTTGCGTAGATTTAGTTAATGAACTTTTAGATGAATTTAATTTAGAGCGAGTTACAATTGCGTATTACTTAAATAACTTCAGTTTTCCTGTTAAATCTTACTACGCAAGCCTCGGTTTACCTATTGACTCAAAGAACTATAAGGCTCTGTCGGAAAAGTTTATAATTAATTATCGGAAAAGTTTTGCGAATTGCAAGTTACAGAAGGGTGCAAGGAATTGCTTTCAATACTTCCAAAGAAATTCAATAAAACAAAGTGTTCTTTCAGCTGGAAATCAAAAAGATCTGAATGACTTTATATCTTTTCATAATGTTTCTCTATTCTTTGATTTCGCAAGCGGTGTGGATGATGTGTTTGCTCAAGGGAAAGCGGAACTTGCGAAACATCATTTTAATAAAATTGGTTTACCGGCATCTGAAGTTTTACTCGTTGGGGATACTTTACATGATGCCGAGGTAGCAGGTGAATTAGGTCTAAATTGTATATTATTTAGCGGAGGACATAATTCAAAAGAATTACTTTTGAAACCTTCATATCCTGTAATAGAATCTTTGGAGGAATTAAGTAATTGGGTTCAAGATTGACCCCAATTTTACTTAGTATATCAATTCTACATTCATGAATCGTGTATTTATCAAGACATACGGCTGCCAAATGAATGAAAGGGATTCTGAAGCTGTGGCGTTCAAGTTGAAAGCTAGAGGATATGAAATCGTTTCAGACGAGGCAATTGCTGACGTTGTTTTGCTTAATACATGCAGTGTTAGGGATCAGGCAGAACAAAAAGCAATCGGAAAAGCAGGCCACCTTGCTCATCGTAAGAAAAAAAATCAAAAATTTATTTTTGGAGTTATGGGATGTATGGCACAAAATAGGGGAGAGGAGTTGTTTGATATACTTCCTGACCTCGATTTGGTTGTGGGTACGCAAAAATTTCATCGTATCCCGGAATATTTAGACAAAATTACTGGAAGCACTGAACCAAAGACTACAAATATTATTGATTTAGAAGACGAGGAGTTTTCGCAGGAAGAAATTCGAGATCATTTAAATACTTCTCAAAATAAAGTGACCGCGTTTGTATCAATCATGCAAGGTTGCAATATGAACTGTACTTTCTGCATTGTTCCAAAAACAAGAGGTAAAGAGAGATATAGGAGCATCGCAAGTATTACGAAAGAGGTACAGGAACTAGTTGACCGAGGTGTTCGGGAAGTTACATTACTTGGTCAAATTGTGAATGCATATGGTCGAGGTTCTTTACCTCGTATCGATAATAAATCTCCTTTTGTTCAATTACTTGAAAAATTAAATGAAATTGAAGGCTTGTATCGTATTCGTTTCACTTCACCACATCCAACCAGTTTTGGGGATGATTTAATCGAATGTTTTGCTCGTTTATCAAAATTATGTGAGCATGCTCATTTACCTATGCAAAGTGGTTCAGATAGAATTTTAAAACTGATGAATCGTCCCTATACTAGGAAAAAATTTTTAGCCATTACAAAAAAATTACGAAATGCACATTCTAAAATGAGAATTAGTACAGATGTGATTTTGGGTTTTCCGGGTGAAAGTGACGAAGATTATGCTTTAACCAAGTCGGCTTTTATAGAAGCAACTTTTGAAATGGCTTATATTTTTAAGTACAGCGAAAGATCAGGAACTCCTGCAGTAGAATTATCCGATTCTGTCCCAAAGGATGTAAAAGAAATGCGCAACCAAGATTTACTTACACAGCTTGAAAAACAATCGTATGTTTCCAACTCTAGTAGTGTAGGAAAACGATATGAAGTTCTTGTAGAGGGAAAAGCCAAAAGAGGAAAAGATATGCTAATCGGTAGAACAAGGTGTAACCGAAGAGTTGTATTTGAGGGGAATCAGGTATTGGCAGGTGAGTTATTAGATATTGAAATTAAGGATGTGAGTGCGACTACTCTAATCGGGGAAAATAACCAATGAATTTATATTATTATACTTTAACAACAGCATCCTTACTAGGTGTTATGGGTTTATTTATTTTCAGTAAACCAAAAATTGCATTGGGGAATATTAGTGGTTTAATCAGGTCTAAAAAAGCAGCGATCCTTTTTCTCGTTATTGGACTAGTCTGGTTTTTGTATGAACATGTCCAAAATTTGGGGGATGCAGATTTTGGTGAATACAAATATATTATAGGGTTTATAGCCGCAGGTGTTGCGATTTCCTCGTATTTCTTTATCAGTGACTTTCTGTCTGTGCGAGCATTCTGTATTCTTGCCTTATTGTATTCTAGAGAAGTACTTGACTCTGCGTTTTTACAAGAACCCCAATCGAGGCTCTTTTTAGTTTCTGCAATCTACTGTATTATAATTCTTTCACTCTATTTTGGTGCATGGCCCTACCGAGCAAGAGATCTAATTAAATGGTTCGATTTCAGTTTAAAAAGAACAACAATATTAGGTGCGATTTTAGTGATTTATGCCGTACTATTATTTGTAGTTTCGTTTAGTTATTGATCTATTTCATTAATGAATAGTATTGCCTTAGTAATTTCAGGACCTGCGGGTGTAGGAAAGACAACTTTGTGCGATAGATTACTATCAGACTTTGAGACTCAATTAACCCGGGTTATTACTGTAACAACAAGACATCCAAGAGAAGGAGAAGCAGACGGTAAAGATTATCTTTTTATTACAAAATTGGAATTCGAAGATCTAATTGAAGTGGATGCTTTTATTGAATATGCTCAAATCCATGATAATTACTATGGTAGTTTAAAGAAAACATTTCTTGAACTTTTTCAAAAAGATCAGGATGTTTTATTGAATATCGATGTACAAGGAACCACATCTCTAAAAAACCTAGAAAGTAGTTATCCATTTCTCAAAAATCGGGTAATTAGTGTTTTTGTGATGCCTAAATCGTTAAACGAATTAAGAGATAGATTAAAAACGAGAAATTTGGATACGACTGAGGAAATTGAAAAACGATTAACGACTGCAGCTAACGAGATTAAGTCTAACGGAATTTTTGATTACACTATAGAATCAAGTACTAAGGACGAAGACTATAAAAGGTTGGTCGAGATTTATAAATTACACTCACAAAATCCGTAAGTTCTTCTGGTATTAAACCTGAACCTCAGGACGATTTGGGTGGAGCCAATCGAGGTGAAAGAATTTACCCCGTTCTTCATCTGTTCTTTCATAAGTATGTGCACCAAAATAATCCCGTTGTGCTTGAAGTAGGTTTTGAGGAAGTCGTTCTGACCTGTAACTATCGTAATAGGAAAGAGCGGATGAAAAAGTAGGCACAGGGATTCCAGATTCAACAGCAAGGCTAATCACTTTCCTCCAGTTGGGTTGATAAATACTTAAGCATTCCTTGAAGTAATTATCTAAAAGGAGGTTAGCTAAAGTCGGTTCTTTTTCATATGCCTCAGTAATCTTCTGTAAAAATGCGGCTCTAATTATACATCCCCCTCTCCATATTTTAGCTATCTCACCAAAGTTGAGATCCCAGTTGTATTCTTTCTGAGCTTCTCGCATAAGTTGAAAACCTTGGGCGTAGGAGCAAATTTTCGAGCAGTAAAGAGCGTCTCTAATCGCGGATACGATAACTTGTTTATTATCAGATTTAATTTTAACGATTGGTCCAGTTAAGATCTTAGATGCAGCGGTCCTTTCATCCTTAATTGCACTAAGGCATCGTGCGAAAACTGCTTCTGAAACAGTTGGTGCAGGTACTCCCATATCTAGAGCATTAACTGATGTCCATTTCCCTGTTCCTTTTTGTCCTGCTGTATCCATGACAATATCAACGAATGGATTATCCGTGCGGGGATCTTTTTGTTTGAGAATATCGCCAGTTATTTCAATGAGGAATGAATCGAGTTCTCCCTTGTTCCATTCGTTAAAAATATCACCAATTTCACAGGGAGTTAAATCCACAATCGAAGACATTAAATGGTACGCTTCGCAAATCATTTGCATATCACCATACTCGATACCGTTATGAACCATTTTAACATAGTGACCCGCTCCATCATTCCCAATGTAGGCGGAGCAAGGTACACCACCTTGGATTGGCTTTCCAGGAAGTGCGCCTTCTAAAGGTTTTCCGTTATCAGGATTTACTTTTGCGGATATTGAGTCCCAAATTGGCTTTATTAAATTCCATGCCTCTTGGGATCCTCCAGGCATCAAGGATGGTCCAAACCGTGCTCCCTCTTCGCCCCCGCTCACTCCCGATCCAACAAAGAAAATATTCTTTTCCTTAAGCATTTTTTCTCGTTCGATAGTGTCTGTCCATTTCGCATTTCCACCATCAATAATAACATCACCCTTTTGAAGGAGTGGGACAAGAGATTCAATAACAGAATCAGTCGGACGACCTGCTTGAACCATGATGATAATCTTCTTGGGACTTTGGAGAGAATTTACAAAAGACTCAATATTTTCGTAACCGGATAAATTGGGAAGATTCTTTCCATTTTTATCTAAAAAACTTTCTGTTTTAGAAAAAGTCCTGTTATACACAGAAATTTTATAGTCATGGTCCGCGATGTTAAGAGCCAAATTTTGCCCCATCACTGCGAGTCCAATAAGTCCAATATTTGAAGTTGAATCTGTCATTTATATTTCAATAAACTTCTATCCCGTAGATCGCGAGAAAAAACAAAAATTAACGGACCGAAAAATCTATCTTTTTGGGTCTAATTTTATATTGGCGATGCGACCGGGAATTTATCTTTAAATGGAAGTGATTCTTCTTCTACAGCATCTGGATTTGAAAAAATTCGCGTGGGATTTGTGTAAAGTGGATTTATGTTAAATTTTCTCATTAAAAAGAGCATATCTTGTGAGCTCGTTTGAATGGTTTTAACTGCCATTGAGCTATTAGCTTTTACAGCAGCTTCGTCGTTTGTTTTCTTGATAGCAGATTTGATCGCCATTGATGATTTGATTTCAACTATATCAGCAATCGCACTGTCATAACCTAATGCAAGCGAGGCACCCACCGTTGCGCCTTCCGTAGTTCCTTGGTAAATCGCCTGTTTAATAATGAGCCCATCTTCTCCTGATTCTATTCCACCTGTAATTGCGCCATAAGTGGAACCGTAGCTTACGGCTTCTGCGGCAGCAATTGTTTCGAAGTCATATGTCCTTTTATCTGGCATGGAATCGTTCTTAAGACCAACAACTTGAAATAATGCACCATGAGCGGCACCATGTGCTAATGCTCTTGCAATTTCGATCTCAAATTCCTCTGTAACCCCCTTTGGCTTATCAATTAAGGATAAGTTCTTGGCTGTTATTCCACCCGTTGTTGCTCCTTGTGCTGATTGGCTAATAATGGGTTGTAATAATGTGGGATAATAAACTGCTAAACCAGTATTTCCAATTAATGAACCTAGGGCAGATCCACTAGCAATATCAAGAATTTCTCTTCGTGAAGTTTTATCATTAGTATCTTCAACAGTGGGGTCGTTTTCAATATACTGGCTTGCGGCATTAATTGCACCATATGCACTTCCTTTGGAGGTAGCCTTCGCTAAATTGTTTCGATTGTAAAGTTCCCAACCATCTTCAAATTCCCACGATTTATCTAATACGCTTGCCATCTGTGCTCCCATTGCAGATCCAAATGATGCTGATTCTGCTAGCCGATGTAACAAGTGACCATTTTGTTGAGCAATAGATGAAATTATTATTTGAGACGAAATTGCTTGAGAAATTGATTCCGCCGCAATTTCTGCAAGCATCAGTTCCCTGTACTCTTCAGTGGAAGCACTGTTGTAAACTGCACTAAGTGTAAGACCAGTGGAAAGAGCTTTCGTTACCTCGTATGTAAATAAGCTATTATCGCCTTCCAATGAAGAAAGGTATTCAACCGCTCCAGATATCGTAGACTCTCCCAGGACTTGTGAATAAACTTGGATGTTTTCTGCAGACAGTGGGGTGGAATCATTGGCAAAAAAACCATCCGCAAGTCCTTTGGCTGTAAATTCCAGCAATCGAGTTTTTTCAGTATCAAACTTCATGAATGATGCGGTTCCATCGAATGACATTTCCTGACTTGCTACTTCCCTGGAGGGATCTACGGGAGTAATGCTAGGTAGTAAGCCATTTGACTTAATTGTGGAATCATTAATTATCTGTAACACGGTTGAAGTAGTTGCTCTTGATGCCAGTTTTTTTAATTCGTTCTTATCTGCCGTTATGCTAGCTTCGGAAATCGACTCCATGAGGGTAATCGATAATTCTTTTGCCCAAGTTGGAATGTTTCCTCCCCAGGAATCAACTTTAACTGGAATTAAATTTTTGAAGACAATTCCAGGTAAATTGGGGATTACTTCCAATAAGTCGCTGCCTGTTGATTCGCTTGAATTAAGAAACGCAATTACACTAGATTTAATTCCTGCTAGTAAATCTTGGTCAGATAAATTGAAATTTTCTTTATTATTTGAAAGATAGTTTATTGAGTATTCTACCGCTTCCAACAGATTCTCGTTAGGAAAACTAGAAAAAGTACTGGTTAATGAACTAGTCAGTGGATCGATTTCGGGAAGTGATGATCTGTTTAAATCAATGATTCCCTGAATAGAAGTACCGGCATTCACACTCAAACGTCTTTGATTTGTATTTCGAATGTTGTCGGTAGAACTGGGGAATTCCTGCAGATTAATTAAGATTGCAGATTCCACTAGTGCTTTGTCGATAGTTGCCCCTGTGCAAATGTTTCCACAGTAAAACAATGAAAAGAATAACAGATTTATGGAGCAGTAGGATCTTCTATACATAAATGAGAGGGAGAATTTAAAATACTGCTAAATATTGTGAAGTTCAACCCTAATGCAATTTAAATTTCTTTTGGGATAAGTAAGAATATTTTGCCGCTAATCCGATTACAGTAGAAAAGATCAATAAGCAAGCAGGTGTTTGAGAAGGAAAATCAACTATTGAATAAGTTAAAAAAACAACAGCACTAATTATCAAAGTTTTTGAAATTATCGATGGAGATTTTGAAAAAATAAAAAATAATTTTAATAAATAAGGTAAAGATATTAAAAACCCTACTAATCCAAACTCCGATATTTTTTCTAACCAATCATTGTGACCATATTTTATTAAAGGGGTGAACCGATGATGGGCATTGGAAAGAACGATCGATCGCATAGCACGAACTTCACTAGATTGGTAAATTGGATTAACAGCACTGTAAGAGTTGAATCCAAAGCCAAAAATTGGTTTTTGTGAAATTTGATTACATAGATCTTTCCATAGTAAAATTCTTAATGGTGATTCTCCGTGCTTTAAGCCATTCACTTGTGTTTTTAAATTAGTAATCATCTCAGTTTGTGAAGCCCGATGTAACTTATTTACAAATAGAAAAAGTAGACAAATGATCACTGTACTACTGGTGGTGTATAAAAACCAAGTCTTGAGCCTTTTAATTTTCCGAGATCTGAGAACAAATAAAATTACAATAAAAATGGAAAGCACTAATAATAATGAACCCGATCGCGACCCAGAAAGTGGAATTGAAACAATGGTAAAGCATAAGCTTAAAAATAACAGTATAGTTTGAATGTTTCGCAGACATTCACTTCCGTATTTTCTCCAATTATGGATCAATAAAGCAAATGTTATATAAACACTAACAAGAGCAAATGCACACCAATGATTTTTGTAGGTAAAGGTAGAAAAATAATATCTTGGCTCTGGGGCATCCCAAATACCGAGAATTTCTAAAATAGTATCGGAAGGAATATAGTTAATCTTTTGCCAAATTCCAACCATGGCAAGTAATCCAGTATTGAGAGAAAACATTAGTAATATTCTTCTAATAATTATTCTTTTATTACATAAGTAAAAAAATAGTAAGCCCATGGAAAGTTGGCAAACCTTATGTATAAAATGAAGATAGGTGCTTTTGTCACTAATTGCTAAAGTAGGTAGAAATAAGTGGGGAGATAGTGTAATTAAATTCTCGTACTTAATAATTAACTTTGCCGAGGAAGTAATGCTATTCGGAAACTTATCAAAGTAGCGATTTTTAAAATCAAAAAACACAGTATGTGATAGGGAAGGATTCGTTTTTGAAAGAACCATTATATTTTTGAAAGATTCCGACACCATGACAATTTTTTCGATATCGGTCTCTTGTGCTAGTGAGTTTTCGATTTCTAATTTTGCCCAGTCTTTATTTTCAAGAACTTGATAGGTCGGATTATGGTAAGAAATTAAAAATTGGATTATTATTAATGCTATTGGGACAAAACTTACTAGTGAATGACTCAGTGATTTATTTCGTACTAATAAAAAAATAAAAGAAAGTGTTACCGTGGCATCTACAGCAAACAATATCCAATCACCTGCAAGCCCCGCTTTTGCCCAGGAGGCTAAAAGTAAAATACAAGTAAGGAGATGTAATAGGGATTTATTCAAACCGAAATATAATTTTTATGGAGTCGGAATTTAAGCACGAATATATTGACAAAGGTTTAATAATTTATTGTCATGAAATTGTACTCGTACTCCGTTTTGCGCAATTCAAAATACTTCAAGATCACTATCCAGTTAGTAATATTATTTACTACGACATGTGATAATTTATTTGCCTTGATTGAAGGTGACTTTGGGAAAATTGACGGTACCGCCACGCTGAGCGGAGAGTATGATTCTAGGGTCTTTGGGATTTCATCTGATTCCTTTCAAGGTGCAAAGACTTCAAGCAGTCCTTTAATTTCATCGAATGAACTCAAAAGTGAAGATGATTTTATAATTCGCTTTTCTCCTGCTTTGCATTTCACAAAAAAGCTTAAATGGTTTTCATTTACAGGAACTGCTGGAATTGAGTTTGCACAATTTATTAAAAATGATGATAAAAGTTATACTCAGCCTATTACCACTTTCTCCATTGATTTCGATGACACACTTTCCAAGAAAAAACGTGTTTCCAACAATGCCAAAATTCGCTTCGATGCGACGTTCGATATTGGTCAAAGTGTAGGAGCTAGCATACTCGAGCAAGATTTGGTTTCTTACACCTACTTTGTTGCTGGTCTTAACCTTAGGTACAATTACAGTCCTAAATTTGGAGTCGGAGCCAGTACCTCTTACAATCTCAAGCATTACCAAACAGGATCCACTCAAACCCGTGTTTACCAAGACATAGCCACGTTACCATTATCACTCAGGGCTTTTTATATCTATTCCGAGAAATTGGATTTTTACACAGATTATACATTTTCAAGAACAAAAGATGACCAAGCGAATTCTCTTACTTTGACAGATAGCCAATCTCATGCAATTTCATTTGGTGCTCAGGGTGATTACTCCTCGAAGTTATCTGGTAACGCCAATGTAGGATATTCGGTACAAAATTACGATAACAGCAGTGTTTCCAAACAAGACAACTTAGTTACCGGGGTTGGACTAGATTGGAAGTACAATTCCAAAACTTCATTTAATTTTAACTTAAATCGGGCCTTTTCGCCATCTGCTCAAGGTTTTTCTACATTTAGTACAATGGTTCGATTGAGTGCCACTCACCGATTGACCGAAGATGTTAGTTCGACAGCTTATTTTTCAGTTGGTAAGGTAGAGTATACTTATCCACCCTCTGGTCAGACTGCTCGAGATTCTTCTTCTCTTAATAATTACGGTGTCGGTATCAATTTGAATAAACAAATCTCAGATAGAATCTCAGCAGGAACTGGTTACGACTATACCTTTGTGGACAGGGCATCCGAAAGTTATGGCAGACATTTATTGCGGGCAGACATAACTGGAAGATTCTAATAGCATGAAGCCGCTTTTTCTTCAAACAATTTGGTTTGTGTCGTTATTAAATATTATCTTCCTGGATCCGATTTCTGCACAACTTAAATTTAATAATGACCCCTCGATTTTAAAAGATCCTACTGGGTACAAAATTAGAGCTGGTGATAAAATTCGAATTTCAGTTCGAGGAGAATCCGAAACAAATGTTGAGGCATTGATTGATCGTGATGGAAAAGTAAGAGCTGCCTACTTAAGCGAAGTTAAAGTTTCTGGTTCAAGTACAAAACAAGTTGAGGTGTTAATTACAAATGAGTACAAAAGAAATTTAATTTACAAAAATCCTATTGTTAGCGTCTATGTGCTTAAATATTCTGACCGGGTAGTTTTTTTATCTGGGTCAGTTAATAGAAAGGGTCCCTATGTCTTACCCCCTGAGGTTGAAGCGATGAATGTGGTGGAAGTTATTGCACGGGCAGGTGGATTTACAGATATTGCTCGAAAAGATAAAATTTTTATTACTAGAACCTTTTATAACGAACGGGGTGAAGTGAAAGATACCAAAACTTATGAGGTTAATGTGGAAGCATTAAGCACTGGGTCATTAGACCGAGATTCTTCGAAAAGATTTTGGATCTATCCAGGCGACCGTATTGAAGTACCTGAAAGGTTGTTTTAATGGACGACGAATTTGATAATTTAGATTCCAACACTCCCAGTCGCAAGGTTAGTAAAACAAAAGGTATCGGCGAATTTCTATTAGTTATTCGTGATAGATGGTTGCTCGCAGTGGCACTAGCTTTGCCATTCTCACTTGGATATGTTTATGTTAAGTTCCAAGACACTGAATTTTTCCAATCTTCTGCCTCTTTTAGGTTAATTCCTCCCCCTGCTGTTCTTAATTTACAAAAAGTGGATCGAGATACTCAAGTGCAGGGACTCGTCGCGAAGCATACTGAGGGACTCAATAGTCAAGAACTTCGTGCGAGTGTCATACAGAAAATCTCCGATGATCCTGAATCCAAATCAATCATGCTTGCTCCCTATTTACGGGACGGTATGCCAGTGGGAATATCAGCGACTGTTTCTTATTCGATTTCAGTTACTCCACCATCAGACGGTCGCCCTCGTTTTATAATATCCTCAACCTCTAGAAGCCCGAAGGGCGCAATGTTAATTGCTGACATCGTACAGTCTGAATATGAAAAAATCCATAAGAGCCGGAAGAGCCAGCAGGTTGAATCAGTACGAAACTTGTTAGAGAATCTACTCAAACAAAGTATGTTAAAAGAGCAAAGTCTTGGTGATGAAATGGCTACCTATAAGAAAGAAAAGAACCTGCCTTTTATTGAGGATGAGAAAAAAAACAGTTCTGTAAGGAAAGGCCAATATTCTTCTGAGATAACCAATTCGAAGCTTGGGCAAATAAAAATTGATTCATTACTTAGGCAAGTTCTTCAAATTCAGGCTAGGATTGGAACTCGTGCAAATTCAAGCAAATCTTCGGATATTGATAACGATATCGCGGTAATTAAAGATTTCTTTGAAATTGATGCAATTGAGAGCTTTGGTAATGTACCAGCACTCCGAAAAACTTTGTATGATTTAGAAAAAACTCGCCAAAGATATGAAGAGGGCAACCCTGGTTACTTAGAGAGGCACCCTAAAATGTTGGAAAATGCGAGAAGTGTACAAGAAGTCAAAAACTCTCTCATTGCTGAGGTAACTGCATCCATTGAAGATCTTAAGGACAAGAGAATACAATTAATTGCCCAAGAAAGGGAATTTCAGCAGGCAATGGGAAAAGTGCAACAACAATCAATGCAACTTAGTGAAATCGAGGAATGGCTTGTAAATAAAGGGAGAGAGTTAGCTGTAGTTCGAACAAGTACAGATCAAATTCAGAGAAGACTCAATGAAGTGCGAATTGAACAGGCACTTCCGTCAGAACAGGAAGAACCCCTCCACAAAGAACAATTTGCATACCTACCAGGCGCTCCATTTACTCCTAATAAAGCAAATATAAGAAACACCGGACTTTATATCTTTTTTGGACTATTTGTACTGATCCCTGTATGCCTAGAATTCGTTGATAATCGGGTCAAGTCCCCATTTGATGTTGAGGTTTTTATCGGGAAAGACCTTATTGCAGGAATTCCAAAAATATCCGATGTAGAGGAGATTCAGCGACCGTTGATTGTAGGAAATGACTTAGATGATGGATTAACGGAATCATTTCGCAGTATGTATAGTAAAATACAGATGAATTCAGTTACTGATTATCCCAAAAGTATTCTAATCACTTCTGCAATTCCTAGTGAGGGAAAGAGCCTGATTTCTGCAAATCTTGCATACAGTTGTGCAAATCACGGTAGAAAAACGATTTTAATAGATTTTGATTTAAGGCGACCCGGTTTGCATAAGTTTTGTGATCTAGAAAATAAACAAGGTTTAGTTACCCTCATAAACGAAGCATCATCAAGTCCAGACACAATAGATTCCTCTATTAAGAGTACAGCACACGAGATTCATCCTAATTTATATATATTGCCCTCGGGAGGAAAAACTCGAGCTGCAACAGAAATGTTAGAGCAGAAGGAATTTGATATTGTACTTGCCGCGTTAAGGAGAGAATTTGATGTGATTATTGTTGATAGCCCTCCTATTGGATTATTTCCTGATTCCTTGGCAATTGCCCGCAAAGTAGATGAGGTTCTTTTTGTAACTCGGTATGGAAAGGTTTCAAGAAAAGTAGCAAAGAATCTAGTGGAAAACCTAGAGGAGACTGGAGTGAATGTACTGGGAGTAGTTTTAAATGATTTACCCCAGAAGAAGACTCCGGGTTATTATTATTCTGGTTATTATGGGTACGGATATTTCCGTTACAAGTACTACAATAAATACTATGGTAAAGACTCAGGCGAAGAAGTTTCATTTAAGAACCAAGGTTAACATCACTTCTTCTTAGTTTTATATACATTACAACCTAGATTATTTATTAAAATTGTTAATGAAATAATGGTAAACCAAAAACAATTCGAGTATAAAACGGTTTCAATATCTCCGGTTGGGATTAGAATCAAGGGAGACGATATAAGTGAAAAGCTAGCTGATTTACTGAATAATAGGAGTAATGAATTAGCGAAAGAGAGATGGCGCCTGTTATCAATTTTACCTTCTTTAAAAAGTGAAGGTGCTGTGGCTAAACTTCTCGTTACTTTTGAAAGAACGGTAGAGTAAGAATTTTCGAATTATAAATACTCAATATTCACCACATTAATATCGTTTGTTGTTACCACAAAGAAGTCTCTATTTTTTTTACAAAATTTAAATTCGAGAGAACTTGCACCCCATTTCGATTCTACGATATCTTCCCATTTGTATAGTCTTCTTTCCCAATTTTGCCCTAATTCTTTATTTTGTGCTAGAACTAGGTATTTAAAACCAACCAAGTTATTGAACTGACTATTGGGTAATCCAGTTTTTACTTGTAATAAAAGATTACTTTCAAGCGAATTAAGCCTGTCTTTGGCGCTCGATTCAAGTTCTTCCTGATAATGTACCTGCTTAAGCTTTATATGCTCAGCTTGGCGACTGAATTGTTGATCAGGGTCCCATTGTTCTTTGCATGAACTGACTGACAGGGTTATAGATAGTAAAATAATATAGTTTGGATTCATCGATAAGTTTATTAAATGGCACTGAAGTTGCTTATTGTATTTGTTGAAACTACCCCATTTATCATTCGCGCATCTGATTGAGCGTCAAGCCTCGACTCTTTCTGCGTCCTTAGTTTTACCGGAACCTAATTCAGATAATTTCTGCATGCGACTATCTAGGTTCCCCAATGAAGGCACAGAAACTATTTTAGATATTCACACAGTAGGCACACGAGTTTTTGTTACAGTTACGAGATTTTTAAATTCACTTCGAGAGCGAATCACAACTTTTACAGATGAAAATTGTCAAGATTCTCACTTACTTGCTGTTGATATTTCTATTTCTGAAATCAGCGAGACAGACCCAATCATCAGAGAAATTCTATCCAATCAAATATTCGATTTAAAAAGTGATTTAAATCAGGAAATCAAAGACAATCATTTCTTCTTATTCTTTACTGATTCACAAAATTGTGTATCTGCAGCAATTTCGAATCCGTTTCAAAAATTAAATGAACAATGGGTTCGACTGATTAACCGTTCATACGGCACTGAATTAAAAGCTCCGCGTCGAGATATGCAAAAGCTTCATTTCTCATTATGAGTCCGATAGGTTCAAGTAATCAAAACAAGAAAATTTCTCTGCCTAAGTTGCTACCTAACATTTTCACCACTATTGGACTATGTTCCGGTTTGACGGGAATTCGTTTTGCACTGGATGGTAATTGGCAGAATGCAGTCTTTTGTATACTCGTTGCTGCATGCTTTGATATGATTGATGGCTTATCTGCAAGACTACTGAAAGCATTTTCCCCTTTTGGTGCAGAACTTGATAGTCTTGCGGATACAATTAGCTTTGGTGTATCTCCGGCAATTATAACTTTTCTTTGGATTCGCGAACCTATTATATCAACAGATCAAGAATTTTTATTGGAATGGTATTGGATTCCATTTTTGTTTTATTCTGCATGCAATGCCTTCAGACTTGCTCGATTCAATGTCATGCATATGGGACAAACGGCCGAAAAAGAAAGTAAAAGCTACTTTTTAGGCGTACCTGCACCTGCCGCAGCGGGACTCGTTTTAATGCCACTTGGCCTCGATTTTATTTTTGCTCGCTTTGATGTTAGTTTTACAACCTCTTCTTATCCAGTACTGATAATTTGTTGGGTCTTTTTAATTTCTTCTTTAATGATATCAAGGCTTCCTACTTTTTCATTTAGGAATGTGAGATTCAATGTTGCTTCCAATAAAGCACTCTTAGTACTTCTTGCGGTGTGCTTAGGAGTTTCTATCTTTATGAAAGAGACATGGATTTTCTTATTCTCTGTCGGAGTGCTTTATTTTCTAAGTATTCCCATCGCTAGTATTGCTTCGAGAAAAGATAATATTTGAATTCAAGCGATCTTTTCAATCATTCTAATTGCTTCCGAATGATTGTTTTCCAAATCAAGCACGATTTTAAAGTGCATTTTTGCTTTTGAAGTATTTTTTAAGTTACATTCAATTTTACCCAATTCGAAGTGAGATTCGCAGTGTTCCCAGTTATTATGACATGCTTTGGTAAACATCCTTTGAGCATCCTCGATTCGATTTTCTTTGATGAAATGTAAGCCTAGCTCAAAATAAGATTCGAAATAATCAGGGTTTAATTTTATCGCAGCCGTAAGTATTTCTTCTTCCTTTTGGTGTATTTTTAATAATTTATTAATTTGGTAATTTCTAATAATAAGTTTTGATCGTAATTTTTTTTTCTTAAACGCATTTTTCAAATGTTTTCTAGCAAGAAAGAAGTTAGAGGCTTCGCAGTAAAGATTAGATATAGTGTATTCATGTTGTTCTTCTAGAACGACAATTTCAGACGCAGTTTTAAGGTGTTTTACTGCTCTTTTGTATTCTTTTCTCTGGGAGCAAATTTCTGCAATGTGCAGCAGGCAATTACTTTTTTTGACATCTAGGCTTAAAGCTTCAAGAAAGTATTTTTCTGCTTCGGCTGGTTTTTTGTAATGCAGATTTATTATCGCAAGTTGATAGGCAGATTTACCTTTCGTTTCCTTATATCTATGAGCTTTTCTAAAGTTCGTAGAAGCTATTTTGATTTGTTTTCTAGAATGGTTCAATTTTCCAAGGTAATACCAAGGCACTCCGGAACTAGATTTGATTTTTGTTGCAGAATCAAAAAGCTTTTCAGCTTTTTGCAGATTTGTTTTAGAAATCGAATCTCCCTCGTGGTCATTTCCCGTAGTTTGCTCCATATAAATCCTTGCTAGGTCGATTATAGGTTTTATGTCATTGGGTAATAACTCAATGGATATTTCGAGCAAAAGTATTTTTCTTCTTATTTCAGTTTCATCATTCAATAATTGTGAAAGTGAATAGTGAGATTCTCCATCCAAAGGGCAAAGATCAACAAGCTTTTCAAGGTAGGGAATCGCTTGATTTTCTTTTCTAGATTGAACTAATGTTTTATGTGCTAATTTATAAAATCTGACCTCATTAGAATCGCATTGGATTGCTTTATCAATAAAGACAATCGCTTCCTCGTAATTTTGGGTTTCAAAATATAGCTTCGCCTGTAAAAAATAAAAAGATGAAACATTGCTAGTATTAGAAAGTGCATTAGTAATGATCATCTGTGCCTCACTAAAGCTTTTCTTTTTTACTAGAATTTCACAAAGTTTTACAATGGATGGTAAATGTTGCGGATCATTTTTAATTGCAACTTTTAAATGATAAATTGCTTTTTTTTCAATACTGTCCAAGTCAAGTTTTTCTTTTATTTGCTTTGTTGGTTTTCTCGTTCCCTCGGATACTTTTTTTACTCTTTGGTTGAGGATCTTTTTCTAATGCGTTTCTTGCATCCTTATTCATTAATAATATTGCTAAACTATAATGTGCTTTGGGGAACTTAGGGTCTAGTTTAATTGCCTGTTCAAAATTATATAATGCAGTGGTATATTCCTTTTTTTCATAGAGGAGGATACCTAAACGGTAAAAAGCTTTCGCAAATTTAGGATCAATTCTAATCGCATGCTTAAAGTGTTTTTCGGCCTCATCTAATTTTGGTTCTTTCAGTAGTGTACCATCATTTGATAGTCGCTCTCCAGTTGTCAGTAGTTTTGCAAACCAATAATGTGAGTCTGCCATATCAGACTTTATTTCAATTGCTGTTTCGTAATTCCTGACAGCTTGGTCATGCTCAGATGGACTCTTCAGAATTCTTGCCAAATTGAAATAAGCATCCACATAATTCTGATCTACATCTGTGGCTTTTTGAAAGTGTATTTTTGCTTCATTGATATCACCGTTTTTTTCTGAGTGGTGTGCTAATTCATAAAAGGCAACTGCATACTCGGGATTGATTTCTAGAGCCTTAAAGAAGTGTTTCTTTGCGAGGGTAGGGTCATCATCTTCTCTCAATAGCATTGCTAGATGGAAATGTGCCTCTGAATGAAGAGGATCAAATAAGACCGCTTTTTTGAGATTTTCTTCCGCTTTTTTCAATTCACCAGACTCGCTCAGTATAACTCCGAGTCGAAAATGTGACAGTGCATTTTCTTGGTGAAATTTGAGCGATAAATTATAATGAGATTTCGCTTTTTCAATATCTTTGGCTTCCTCATAAACATAGGCAATTAGATAATGTGCTTTTGAATATTCGGGATTGATGTTGAGAGTTTTTGTTAAATGCTCTTTTGCTTTTATGAAGTCTTTTTCAGTACAAAGAATTTTTGCCAAATTGTAATGCGCTTTCGCATGATCCTTATTAAGTTTAATAACAGCATTAAAGTGTATTTTTGCTTCTGAAAGATTTGTTCTGTCTATGATTGTCCCTTCTTTATTAGTTGCAACGCCTCCGGATAGTAATTTCCCCATGGAGTAGTGTGCTTCTACATATTTTTCATCAATATCCAATGCTGTTTCGTAGTTTTTTCTAGCATCTTCATAATCGTCTGCATTGGTCAATAAAGTGGCTTTGTGGTAATAAGCCGGTGCATAGTTTTGATTAATTTCGGTAACCTTATCAAAGTTGTTTTTAGCTTCTTCAATGTCTTTAATCTGAATTAATAATAATGCATAATTAAAATATGCATAAGCATAGTTCGGGTTAATTTCCAGTGAGTTTAGAAAGTGATTACGGGCATTTTCATGATCTCCATCCGCAGTCAGGGCAATTGCTAATTCGCATTGGGCTTCTGCAAAATCGTTATTAATGCTAACTGACTTCTTTAAGTTCTTTACAGATTCTTTAATCTCACCTTGTTCCTTGAGGAGCATACCCAGTTCGTAGTATGCTTCGGCGAACTCTGGATTTAGTGCAATTGCTTTTTCTAAGTGGATTTTGGCATTCATAGCTGTGGGTTCCAATACTATTTACTGGTCATTACCCATACTCCGTCCCAATCCCCCTTAGGTGGATTTTTTTTCATATGATCGCATCGGTCCAAATATAATTGGGCTGCCTTATCTTGCGGATTAATTTTTTGAACATTCTTAAATAATTTAATTGCTTGATCCCATTTCCCTTCGTTCCATGATCGGTATCCGTCATTAAAAATACCGAGTGCGTCGACCAAGTTTGGGTAGGAGTTTTCATTATGAAAATCAAGCACCTCATAGATTCCAACTGGTTCTGTTTTACCTTTTACAATAACATAGTCTACCGGGCGGGTCCGATATGTTGCCTTCACTGCTTTATGGGTATATTCGCTAATTAAGATATGTGCACCATATTGCTTACAGGCACTTTCAATTCTGGCAGCGAGGTTCACCCCATCTCCAATAACAGTGTAGTCCATTCTTTTAGGCGACCCAATATTACCCGAAACTATGGAGTCGGTGTTTATCCCCATCCCATGATCTATGGGCATTTTGCCCTCTGATGCCCGCTTATCATTAAAGACATTTAAATCTGTCATCATTCGAATAGCAGCTCGAACTGCTCGATCTGGGTCATCATCGTGGGCAACAGGCGTCCCAAAGATACACATCATCGCATCTCCAATGAATTTATCCAACATCCCTCCCTCGTCTGTGATGCAGTCCACCATGATTGTGAAGTAATCATTGAGTAGCTTTACCGTACCCTGTGCTCCGAGTTCCTCTGTAATTGTAGTAAAACTTCTCACATCAGAAAATAGTACTGTTCCAACGCTTTGTTTACCCCCCATTATATCATCTCCATCCCCAGCTGCCATAAGCTGATCAGCTAATTCTGGATCCATATACCTCGACATAGTAGACTTCATTCTTTTTTCGGAACTAATGTCTTCGATCATTAACATTGTGCCTAAGTTCTCATTTTTTTGTCCGAGTAGTGGCATTAAGGAAATATTTACCGATAGTTTTTCTCCTTCGATAGATAATTCTGCATCCAAAAACTCTTCCTGTTCTT
Organism: Candidatus Seribacter sulfatis; assembly: GCF_964187635.1. NCBI lineage: Bacteria > Pseudomonadati > Verrucomicrobiota > Opitutia > Opitutales > Candidatus Seribacteraceae > Candidatus Seribacter > Candidatus Seribacter sulfatis. The sequence goes on from NZ_CAXLMO010000001.1 coordinate 22,380, forward strand.
CCACTAATTCTAATTTTTTAAGCAACCAATCATTAGGACCCTCAAAAAATTCCTTTACTGGTTTTTCTAATATTTCTGATAAAATGGGGACTTTCAGAATTCGTAAACCGGCACTGTTACAAGTTTTGATTACTCCATGTTCATCTAAAGTTAACACCGCATCGTGCATACTTGAAAGGATACTCTCCGAGTAATTTTTTTGATTTTGGACATCATCGAAAAGCTTTGCATTCTCAATTCCCATCGATATCTGCGAAGTAAAAGCACCTAGTCGTTTTTCATCTTCAGAATTAAATGCCCCTCCTCTTTTATTGAGAACCTGGCTGACTCCAATCGTTTTACCCTCTTTATTGAGGACGGGCATGCAGAGGATAGACCGTGTGAAAAAGCCTGTCTGTTTGTCAAAACTTGGATTAAAGCGTAAGTCCGCGTATGCGTGGGGAATATTAACTGGCTTTGCGGATGTAAAAACAGTACCAGCAATACCTAAATGATTGGGGAATTTAATAACAGACTTTTCATCAAGACCTTCTCCCACTTCAGTATATAATTCATTTGTTTTCTCATCGTTAATAAACAAAGTTGCTCTTTCGCAATCGAGCATCGTTGAAATAGTGGTGATGATTTTTTGGAGTAGGGGGGTGAGCTCCAATTCAGAGGAAACCTGAGATACTACATCTAGAAATTCCAATTCCTGCTTTCGAGCTGCTTCGATTTGCTCAACTATAATGTTTCCTTGAATTGCAATTGCAGCCTGTTCGGTCATCGCCTCAAGCAGGTCGAGGTCATCCTGTTCAAATTCTCCGTCAATTTTATTTAAAATCTGGGAAACACCAATTTCTTCCCCTGAAACAGTTCGGAGTGGAGCACAAAGAATACTTTTGGTTCGAAACCCTGTTCTTACATCAACCGCTTTGTTAAATCGGTCATCTTTATAAGCATCATGTATGATTGCACCTTTATTTTGTGTAAAAACCCATCCAGCGACGCCTTTTGTATTGAGAATTCTGATCTCTCTGCGAAAACTGCCTTGCGCAATTCTTGAATACAGTTCCCCAGTGGCAGCATCATTTAAAAAAATTGTACCTCTCTCTGCACCAATCGTCGAAGTGGTTATTTTGACAAGCGTTTCGAGAGCTTCGTCCAAGCTTTTTGTTTTGGCCAGGTCAGTGGTGACCTGCAGAAGCATGTCAGAAAATCTGGCTGTCCTTTTTGACTTTGGATGTGATTTTTTCTCTGTATTTTGATCTTTATCTTGCATTGGTATCCTCTAATTCAGCCCGTAGTTCAATGATTGTTGCCTGCAGATCTTTAAACTCCATTGTTTTGATTTGGTTTTTTTTCTGCAAACTTTGTTCATGTAAATTCTTTTTTAAATCAATCTCATCTCTCAATGCATTTACCATGCTTTTAAAATGATTGATTTCTCGTTGTTGTGTCGAGACAGCTTTTTGTATGGCATCTTCTTTACTTATTTCTAATTTTTCTATTTCGTATCTTAGTGAAGTTACATTTTCTCTCAATTGTTTAATTTCACTTGCTGCTAATGCGATACTTCTTTGCTTTTTATCTTCTTTCCTTTGCCTGAATTCGTCCATTTGGGTTCGTAAAGATAAGATAGATAACTTTAGAATCTCATTTTCTTTGTAAGTAGAAAAAACTGCTTTCTGTAAAGATTCTTCTTTTTCTATGCCCTTGAGATCTAATTCTTCTCTTAGTTGCGAAATATTAAGTTTCAAAAGTTTAATTTCACTTTCCCTGGAAGCAACTGCCTGCTGTATTGCATCCTGTTTGTCGAAAGTCAGTTTATCAATTTTGTCTCTGCCTAGTGAAACGCTTTCTCTTAGCGTCTTTAATTCAATGGAAAATGTAGCTTCTACTTTTTGAACAATTTCGATTTCGTTGTGTTGTGCGTTTTCAAGTTCAAACCTTAAGTTTTTAATTGTATTTCTAAGGGAACTGATTTCAGTTTCGGATCTTGACAGGTTTCTCTGAATTTTATCCTCCGTGCGAGATTTTGATAATTCTAGTTGGTCGCGTAAGTTTTGTAAGGAATTCTTTAATTGGTTAATCTCGTTAAGAGAACTTGAGTAGGCATTCTGTACATTTTCTTCTTCTTTAATTTGTGCCCTATCTAGTTCATCACGCAAAGAAGAACTTAATTCCTTGAGGGAGCGAATGTCGTTTTCTTTTGTAGCAATGGCTCGTTGTACTTCTGCTGCTGTATCTAACTGTGCTTTCTCCAGTTGATTTCTTAGAGTGACTAAAGAACCCTTTAATTGATTAATTTCTTTGTTAGACAGTGAGACTGCTTCTTGGACTGATTGTTCCTTTTCAATAGTGCTCTTTTCTAGTTCCTCTCTTAGTTCTGAAACGGTGCTTTGAAGTGTCCTTGTTAAAATATTTGCCTCCGCAGTAGCTTTCTGAACTTTATCCTCCTCCCTTGCTTTAGAATTTTCTAAATTATTACGAACCATTGATAAAGAATTTTTTAATTGTTGAATTTCGCTCTGTGCAGTGGAAACAGCAAGTTGCACAGATTCGTCTTTTTCAATTATTACTCTTTCTAGTTCTACTCTAATTTCCGAAATCGTTCTTTTTAATGAGCTTATCTCTTTTTGGGCAGTGGCACTTGCTTTTTGAATTCGATCCTCTTCTCTTGCTTTTGAAAGCTCTAGGTTGTCACGGGATAAAGAAAGAGATGCCTTTAGCTGTCGAATTTCATCCTGTCCAAGTGCTACCGCTTTTTGAACATTGATTGCTTCTTTAGAAAGTGTATTTTCCAGTTCTACCCGTAGGTGTTGGATTGTTGATTTGAGTGAATTGATTTCTCTGGAATTGGAACTGTTTATTTTTTGAACTTTTTCATCTTGTTCGTTTTGGTGTCTTTCCAATTTTTCTCTGGCTAACAAGAGTGTTGCTTTTAGTGAAGCGACTTCAGAAATATTAGTTGAATTAATTTTTTGTATTGCATCAAGTTTACGGTTTTCTGCTCCCTCCACCTCCATGCGCAAGGCCTTAATTGTTTTCTTCAGGTCATTGATCTCATTGAGTGAAGAAGAGCGAGTTTTTTGGAGCTTTTCTTCATTATCTGATTGGATGGACTCGATTTTTTCTCGCAGTGACTGTGACGATTTTTGCAATTGTTGAATTTCTTGCTGAGCGCTCCGTTTGGCTTTTTGTTCAATATCACTTTTTTCTGCCTCTGATTGGTCTAATGCATGACGAATTTCCAAAAGGCTTTTCTTTAGTCCTAAGTTTAATTGATTTTCCTGACCAATTGCTTTTTGTATAGTTTCTTCTGATTTTGAACGGGTAATTTCAAGTTCTAACCTTAAGTTTTTAATTACTTCTTTTAGCTGGTTTTCATTTTGAATGTTGGATGATCGAATCGATTGTTTTTCATCCTCTGCTACGCCAGCAATTTTTTCATTTTCATCTCTTTGCTTTTCGATAATCTGCTTTAAATCTTTGATTTCTTTTGAAAACTCTAAAGTATTGGATTGTAATACGGAAAGTTGTTCATCAGATGCCCTTTCTAACTCAGTTCTAAGATTTAAAATCGTTTGTTTAAGAAAACGATTTTCCTGAGTGAGTAATCCAGCCTCTTCTTGAGATAATTGAGACATAATGGACTTTTAGCACATAGATTAGAGGACAAATTTGCAAACAATAAGATTTAAGAAATTAATTTTGCTTGCAAAGATATCATCAAAGATTTTGCTTAATTTTTCTAATCTTATCCATTACCCTGATAAATGAAACATTTATACATTGCCAATTCGGTGCTATTAATTTTGACCGTTGCATCATGTTCGGAACATGACGATGGCCAAGCACATCCCTCTGATACAACTACACCTGAGGCGGGCGAAATCAAGGATTTCGAGGAGGGGGTTAGTATAGACCGTTCAAGACTCGATGAATTAGATTTCGAAAGTCTGTTGAGTCAGGATAGTAATGTAGTCGCAATCGATGTTGCAGGTGCTTCTGATTTCACTACTGATAAGGATCATTCAGAAGTGAAAAGCGAGCCCATTCCAATAGGTGCTAAAATGACCAAAGAATTAGAGGCAGAAACTGCTTTGAAAAACTTGGAGGTACATTCAATCCAGCGACAAAAATCAATCGAAGATTTAAGAAAGATTAATAACAACAAGGACCAAACTATAGCTGCTCTTTCGCAGTTAAACGATGAGTTAATTTCTGAAATTAAAAGGATTAAAGGGGATCTCTATCGGGATAGTAATACCGATGATCTCAGTAAAGGTCCTAGCACTCAATTAGATTCGTTAAAGTCAGAGGTAAAGAAACTTAAAAATAATTTAGCATTAAAATCAGAAGAATTAAAAAGTTTAAGATACCGAAATGACTCTCTTGAGGGAAGAATTAGCGACTTAGAATTATCACCCACCACTAATAAATCTGAATTACTTCCCACATTTTCTTCAATTAATTCCTACCCCTCGAGAAATATTAATCCGATTAGTCAAAAAAGAACCGGTCAATGTAAGTTGCGATTTGAGGCAGTTGTCACCGCATTAAATGGGAAAAGTAAAGAAGCTTTCTATACGGAATTTTTTATCTTACCGATCAGTTTAGAAAATATTATGAGGAAAGGGGGGATTGAATTAGCAAACTACTCCGGTATCGATACTTACGCTGAGCTTTGGGCACGTTCCAGAAAAAATGCATTCCTATTTCCTGATGTACATAAAAAAATCAGGTCATTATTGCTAAATTTTGAAGATAGAGGAGAGGGTAAAAGAGTACGTACTGATGTGGATGGATCGGCTATGCTAGATGGTCTGCCAGCAGGAAAATATTTTGTGATTGGCACTGCATCCTTAGGAAAGGTAGGAGTGACTTGGAGTGTCCCAGTCAGCTTGAATACTGGCAATAATAAGATCTCTCTTACTTTGGCAAATTGTTCTTGGAGTCTATAAACTGAATTATTTTTTAGGTTTGCCAAAAAGTGAACAAACCTATCTTTTAAAGTTTATTAAGTTTTCTAATTCTTAAAATACCACCTCATATTATGGCACCAGAACAATCATCTGACCAAAGTAAGTTGCAGTTAAGCATGCAACAAAAAATAAGTATTCTTTTATCTTTCGCGAAAGATAAAGTCATTGAACAGATTCAGTGCGTTTGGTTCATCATTATGTATCTGGTAGTCTTTCAAATACTGGTACTGGGTTTACCAATTGTGTACTCACTAATGATTGCCGTCGGTATTCTCATTGTGATTGTCGGATTAGCCTTTTTTATGGAGGGCTTAAGACTTGGCTTAATGCCATTAGGCGAGACACTAGGTTCTACTTTACCGAGGAAGAAAATACTCGGTATTCCTTGCTTGCCTGCTAGTTTGGCTTTCGGTTTTGTTTTGGGAGCTTTTGCAACTTTTGCCGAACCAGCGATTGGAGTACTTCGAGCAGCAGGATCTGGGGTTGACCCAACTGCTGCACCATTACTTTGGACAATACTTAACACAGGAGCAGCCATGCTCGTTAATTGTGTGGGTGTTGGTGTGGGTATTGCAGTATTACTTGGTGTTTTGAGGTTTTACAAAGGGTGGTCATTGAAGCCCTTTATTTATGTAGGGGTTGTTGTTTTATCGTGCATTACTCTCTACATGCAGTTTTCCGATGATAGGTTAAGGCATGTACTTGGACTTGCTTGGGATTGTGGAGCAGTTACAACAGGCCCTGTTACAGTACCCCTTGTTTTGGCTCTTGGGATTGGTGTTTGCCGTATCGTTTCAACTGGAGGCTCAAGCAACACTGGTTTTGGCGTCGTTACACTCGCTTCCCTTTTCCCAATTTTGGCAGTGATGTGTTACGCTTTGTTTCTTTTCAACGGAGACAATTACTACATGGCTAAGCACTCAAAGGCTGATTGGCATATCAATGCCGGCGAGTACGGTAAAAACTACCCAAAGGACCTTCAGCAATATGGGGATATTGTTGCTGCTGAAAGATTAGCCGCTTCAGGTGCCATTGATGAGACCGAATTATTTTGGTCTCTTTCAAGTGCGGAGAGGGAATCAGTTGATAAATATCTTCAAGAATTTCATAAATTACCAGAAGGCTATGCTTTAAAGACAAGAATAACGGAGGGTAAAATTGTACCCAACTCAATTGGGGGGGATAATGATGATTCCCGCGAGAATGTTGAGGTTCAGGGAGCCAAGACTTATGTGGTAAGAGAAGGATTTAAGGCACCGGACGGCGTTTGGGATGAGGATGCTGATATTGCGACTGCATTTACTAATAAATTTGATTTCTTCCCAAATACTTTTAAGCCCGAAGAAGATAAAAACGGAAACGGGATATTAGATGCAGGTGAAGATTTTTACAGTGTCAAGGAGAGTGGAGTGATAGATTACACTAAGAAAAACGGCGAGCTTGATGGCCCTGATCAAGATAGGGGAGCATTGGAAGGAGCTGTATGGGCAATTGTTCCATTGTGTTCGATTCTTTTACTTGTATTAATGGGTGGACTAAGGCAAAAACCTAAACATTTAGATGAGTTATTTATCGGTATCGCATGTGCTGTTATTGGTATGTGTTTATTCAATCTTGGTATCGCACTTGGATTAACACCCCTTGGAGAACAGTTGGGTGGAAATGTTGTATCTAGTTTTACCTCTATACAACCATGGCAAAGCGAAGGTTTTGTAGAACCTCTCTTCAAAACGTCGACTGCCGGAAAATGCTTAGCGATCCTTTTCGGTTTTATTCTAGGGTATGGTGCAACACTTGCAGAACCAGCACTTAATGCATTAGGTTCAACCGTAGAAAAAATAACCGTGGGAGCGTTTAAGAAGAATCTGCTGATGCAAGCAGTTGCAACAGGGGTTGCTCTTGGTATTGCCACTGGTGTTGCTAAGATTGCTTTTAATTTAGAACTTTGGTATTTATTAATACCGCCTTACGCATTTCTCCTCGTCCTTACATATTTCTCAAGTGAAGATTTTGTAAATTTTGGTTGGGATAGTGCAGGGGTAACTACAGGACCAATTACAGTTCCGCTTGTACTCGCAATGGGATTAGGCATCGGTGCTAAAACAGGTGCAATTGACGGATTTGGTGTTCTTTCATTAGCATCTGTTGGACCAATCATAACAGTTCTAACTGTAGGACTATTAGTGAAGAAAAAGCCGAGCGCATCTGAGAGTATTGAAAATTCAATGGAGACTGCATAATATGAGCGAACTTACAATTAGCAATAGTGTGTCTTTATTGACACTAATCTTACCAAAAGAATCCGTAGGGCATGTTGCCAAGGCAATCTCGGAAGCAGGTGCAAAAGGGATTGTTCAAATTAGTGCAAGAGGTTCCGTTTTAAACGAAGGCGGTTTTTTGCAGAAAATGTTCCCTCCCCCTGCACCTGAGCAGCAGTTGCTACAAGCTTTGGTTCCAAACTCAAAGATTGAGGAAATCTCAGACAAAGCAATTGAAGTTGGTAATCTTGATAAAGTAGGGGGTGGTGCAGTATTTACAATCTCATGTAATGATGCTCATTTTTCAAAGAATTTCCCTACGAATATAGGAGATTCTGAAAGTAACGACACCAATACTTCCTCCGGTAACTTGGAGGCAATTTGTTGTATTTGTGAAATAGGTGTTGCAGATGATATTGCAAAGGCGGCACTACAAAACGGTGCTCCTGGTCCTACTGTTACCTTTGGTGAAGGAGGAGGAGTTAGAGATAAAATTCCTATTTTACGAATTACAAAAGGTCCAGAAAAGGAATTCGTATGGTGCGTAGTCGACAAATCTGATTCAGACGCAATTTTTGCCGATATGGCTAGAGCAGGGCGAATTACAGAACCTGGTAGAGGCTTTATGTATTCGATTCCTGTTAGTTCTGGACTGATCAATGTCTCCAGTACGGTTTCATCTTCTGCACATGGAGCAAACATGGAACAAATTATCGCAGCACTCGATGACCTTAAGGGTGATAAAGATTGGAGGCAGTCGATTGATGCTCAAAAGGGTAAAACTCTTAAAACCACTTATTTAGAAAATTTAGTTGGTATTTATTGTATAATTCCGAGAGATAATTACTCAGAAGTGTATGATGCAGTTCTCGCTTCTGGTGCTCCTGGTGTGAGCACGAATTTTGGCGTGATGGTAGATTCTGATAGTGACCAACAACAAAATGAAGAATGGGCACTAGTTTATACTTCAGTTGGCCCAAATAGTGTTGATGGATTAAGAACTACTGTGGAAGAAAAGATTGAATCACTTGGCATCGACAGGTTCGCATTTTATACTTTACCAATACCGAGAGCTTTGACCTACCTGGGTGGTTGATTAATTTGCATTCAACATCTGTATCCTAATCAAGCTCCAATCGTTCATTTTTTTAATAACGGTTTTGGAGTCAACACCCAGTTTTTTCAGTGTTGCTTTAAAGTACTGATCCAACTCTGAGCATTCTTTACTGAGTATTCCGGATAATATCAGCACCCCATCGTTATTAACTAATGTAATCAAGGTTTCTGCATTTTTTTGTAGAATATCAGCTTGAATATTTGCGACTACAAAGTTGTATCTTTTATTTCCTGTTACTGTATCTAAATCGGCCGTTTTAAAATTAACCTTGTTGTTATCATTCATTTCCGCGTTTTCTTGTGAGACTTTAATTGCAAGCGGATCATTATCAATAGCAAGAATTTCTTCAAAACCTAGAATACTGGCTGTTAATGCAAGTATACCGGACCCGCATCCGATATCCAAAAAATTATGTTTCAAATGATTTGGAATTTTCTCGTTTAATTCTACAATCTCTTCCAGGCACAATTTTGTAGTCTCATGATTCCCTGTACCAAAGGCCATACCTGGATCAAGGAATAACCTAAAGTTATCCTTCGGTATAATATAACTTTTTTTACACCAAATCGGGACCCAATGGAATGTACCAATAGACCATGGATGAAAATGTTTTTTATAGGAGTTGACCCAGTCTTCTTGATCGAGTTCAGAAATCAATAATTCAGGTATCTCTATTATTTCTAATGTATAAAATAATTCTTTTAAGGATTCTTCCGCATCCAAGGAAGTATCGAAATAACCTTCTAGAAATGAAGTGCTCTTCGAATGGCGGAAATGCAAAACCCAATTGTGTGGCGTAATTTCGTATAGTGCATCCTCTAATTGTTCTACTAAATTTTCCTCAATTGGTAAATGAACTTTGATCATTCTATAAAAGGAATCACCCCAATAGCTAGATCACGTATAACCCATGGCAGTAACATATGCTCCGCTGCGTTTACCTTTTGCTTCACAAGTTCGAGTACATCTCCATTCATTATTCGTACCGGTGCCTGTGCGATTATTTCACCGCCATCAATTTCTTCGTTTACCCAGTGGACTGTACACCCGGTAATTTTAACCTTCTTATTAAATGCCCTCTCGATAGAATTTAATCCTGGAAAACTTGGTAATAAACTTGGGTGGAGGTTAATGATTTTATTTTTGAATTCTGATAAAAATTTCGGTTTTAAAATCCTCATAAATCCTGCGAGCACAATTAAATCAGGATTTAATTCTTGGATTGAATGGATCCATTTATCTTCCTCTGTCACGCTAATTATAGTTTTTTGATTTCCAGGATCCAGGTAATTGGAGGAAAAATTAAAACTTTTTGCATGTTCTAAAATCATTGCTTCTCTTACGTCAGAGAAGACACCTACAATCTCAGCTTCTCCTAACTGTTGCTCTATTGCAGCTTTCATAATTGCAACTGCATTTGTACCCTCACCTGATCCTAAAATAACAATTCTCATTTAAATCGATTAATCAAAATTTGAAACTATATTATTTATTAGAGACGATGTACTTCTTCCAGGCAAGAAAGATACGAATTCAATTTTTGATTTCACTTCCTTTAAAGCTTCGTGCTCGGCGGTATTAATTTTCGATTCATCATAATCTCCTGCCTTTGCATAGATATCCGGTTTAAGAAGAAGAATCTCATCAACCAGTCTTGTAGAATCAAAAATAGTTACACCCGCAACACATTGAAGACTAGTTAGTAAATAGGCACGATCAATTTCGTTTACAATTGGCCGTTTTGGTCCCTTCAGGTTTTTTATGCTAGAGTCAGAATTAATCGCTACCCATAGGTAATCTCCTAGCTTACTTGCTTCTATTAATGAAAAAACATGACCACTATGTAAGAGGTCAAAGCATCCGTTTGTTAACACAAAAGTTTTCTTTTCTTTCTTTGCCTTATTCCTAAAGCTCACGGCATCTTGTAATGATACCGCCGAATTTTTAATCAGGTTTTTATCCAAAATACAAATTAATCAAATAATCTTTTCGCTTTTTCTAAAAATCCCTCATCTGCTTGAAGATCTTCTTCGCCGGACGCTTTCGCAAAATCAACCAATTTTTCTCTCTGTAATTTAGTTAACTTTTGCGGTACATGAATGATTATTCTAGCATAAAGATCTCCTTTTCGTGAAGGTGATCTTAGATTTGGCATTCCTTTATCTTTAATTCTAAAAGTTTTATTTGCCTGCGTTCCGCCAGGGATTTTAAGAGATACCTTCCCTTCGAGTGTAGGAACTTGGGCAACACCACCCAATGTAGCTAGAGTAAAAGGTATTAATAGATCATGAAATAGATCGTCGTCATCTCGGTCAAATTTTGGATGTTCTTTGATCCTTACATCAACATAAAGGTCACCGGCAGGTCCTCCCATCGAGCCTGCATCTCCTCTTCCTCTCGAGCAAAGTCGATTTCCGTCACTTACTCCGGGTGGTATATTTACCTTCACTTTATCTGGAGATTTTATTCTTCCATCTCCTCTGCATGCCTGGCAGGGGTTTTCAATGGTGACTCCACTTCCGCGACAGGCTGGGCATGTTCTTCTAATGCTTATGAATCCTTGATTGGATGCAACCTGCCCAATCCCTCCACAAGTTGAACACATAGATTTCCCTGATCCGCTCGTGGCTCCTGATCCTGTGCATTCCTTACATGTCGCATGGTGTTGATACTTAATTTCTTTTTCGACACCTTTTGCGGCCTGTTCGAGCGAGATATCAACGCTTACCCTTAAATCTGAACCCCTCGTGCCTTCATTGGCACTAGCGGAGTTGCCACCTCCAAAAAAATCTTCAAATATACTACCAAAACCGCTGTTACCACCACCCGATCCACCTCCAAATGCATCTCGAAAAAGGTCAAATGGATCTACCCCTTGTCCACCACTAGGACCCCCCCGGAATGCATCATGCCCATACTGATCGTACTTTCTTCTTTTATCTGGATCTTTTAAAATTTCGAAAGCAGCAGAAATTTCCTTAAATTTTTCTTCTGACTCTGAGTCCCCGGGGTTTTTATCTGGATGAAACTTAATTGCTAGTTTTCGATATGCTTTTTTAATATCGGCTTCCGTTGAGTTTCGTTCTACGCCGAGAACTTGGTAGTAGTCTTTATCTGACATAAATAAAATTTTAGTTTTCTTCTTTTATTTTTTTTGAAAGAACGACGCTTGCCGGTCTTAAGAGTTTTTCACCTAATTTATATCCGTTTCGAATGGTTTTTATCACAATACCATCTTCCATATCTTCTGATTCTTCATAACTTATTGCTTCATGAAATTTAGCATCAAAGGCCTGGTCCGTTGGCTCTATAATACTCAGCCCGTATTCGCTGAGAATACTTTCTAATTGGTTCGTTGCCATAGCAAAGCCTTCGACATAGCTTTTGGCCTCGTCATGTTTTGATGCTTCAGAAAGACCCATTTTAAAAGAGTCAATTATGGGCAACAAGTCGCCTATAAGTTGAGTGCGTGTTCTTTGTACAGCATCCTCTCGCTCTCTAATTGCTCTTTTTTTAATATTTTCTAAGTCAGCATGAACTCGAAGGTATTTGTTTTGAAGGTCATCCTGTTTGCCGTAAGCTTCTGTCAGTTTAGTTTCTAACCTATCCTGTGATTCTTCATCAGCTTTAGCTGCCGTGCTCTCGTCTGAATGACCGGAGTTATCATCACTGACTTTGTCACTAGTACCATTATCATCTATGTTGTTTTCTTGAGGGTCTTCCATAATTCAAAGTATAATATTAAACCAATCAAAAAATCTTGATTGGGACTTGGGGTCAATTGGAAACAAGCCCGCCTAAGTTATATTCATTTACAAATTGGTCCGTTACTAAGAAAACTGAATCGCTTAAGAGGGTTACATTGCATTCCGATGAAAAAGGGGATAGGACTTGCTCCCCTTTTTTTATTAAATCGGTACCGATCTGAATAGAACCTGAGATTAGGTGAATAATGGAGCAATCTATGTCTGCAACTTTAAGATTTATCATTGTTCCTTTTTCTAAACTGTATTTTTTAATCCTGAAAAATTTGCAGTCGGCCAAGGTTAGAATTCCTTCAGAATTCTGAGTATTGAGTAGAGTAGGATTTATATCATTAAAATTTATACTCTTTAAAGATTCTTCGATATGAAGTGTTCGAGATCTGTTATTCTGGTCAATTCTTCCCCAATCATAGACCCTGTATGTGGTATCTGAGTTTTGTTGAATTTCAAGTATTAAGTTCCCTCCGTCAATTGCATGAATTCGACCACTTTCGACGAGAACGGAGTCGCCTTCTTTAGATTCTATTCTGTGGCATAGGTTTTCCGCATCTTTATTTGCAAGTGCTTTTTTGAAATATTCCTTGTTTGTAGTTTCTTTAAACCCGATAAACAAACCAGCATCTCCCGTAGCATTTGCCACATACCAATTTTCAGTTTTTGGTTCACCATGAAGTGCAGATGCAATACTCTCGGGTGGATGAACTTGTAAGCTGAGTCTTTCATGGCAATCAAGCCATTTTACTAAAATCGGGAACCTTGCCTCTTTTTGCCAAATAGGCCCCATAATTGTATCGCAGTTGTTTGCGATAATCTCCCTTAGTGGCATCCCTTCGTACAAATCGTTTAATGCGATTGATTGTGCTTCATTGCGATCTACAATATCCCATGACTCACCCACTTTATCGGAGTCTAGTTTTATTTCTCTTTTAAAGAAAGTACTAAGCGAGGTTCCCCCCCACGGTCTTTCTTTATAAATAGGTTCAAACTTGATAATAGTCATAGAATTGTATTTTATAAGAATATGTGGTGGATTAAAAATTATGCTAGAATGTTAGCATTGTAGGGAGTTGAATGACTAAAGCAATTATTGAAAAACAAGTTGGCATTAAGAAGGCAACTCCTGAAAAGCAAGCAACCTTAGGTTTTGTTTTTGGTATTATTTCTATTTTGAGTTTTGTTTCACTTTGTGATTACGACCCAGGTAGCTTTCATTCATCACCCCCTACGCAAAACTCACCGTTATTGGGACAAGTTGGATTATCCTTAGCAAGTAATATTCTCGGTATTTTTGGCATTTCTGCATGGTTGTTGCCTTGGCTTTTTGGAACTTTATCCTTTCTTTCGTTTAGAAAAACTCAAAATAAAGAGAAACTGAGCAAATTTGTAACAATTGCATTATCAATTCTTTCAATTTGTATTTTAGCCAATATTCGTGATGTTCAAATTCGCGAAGACGGTAAGAGTAGTCTTTTTAATCCTAACATTTATGTTCATGGCGCTGGAGGTTCTGTTGGTGCCTTCATATATTCAGGTCAACCGATAAGCTCTCAACCGGAGGAGCAGGTTGGCGGATTTTTAAGACTATGGCTGGGTAGTTTAGGGGCAACGATGTTGGCACTTTGTATTCTGTTTTTTTGCCTTTCCATTCACTTCTCTTTCTCACCACTCCAGTTTTTTCTGACTCGTATAAAAATAGGGAAAGAATTTTTGAAACAAAATGGAGCGGAAAGCAGCAAGGAAACTCAAACCAAAGAGCCTAAAGAGAAAAATGTTCCAGATGAGATCGAGGTGTCCAATAAAGAGGACAAAAAGAAAAAATGGAAACTCCCTTGGAGTTCAGATGATGGGGACGAAGATTTGTTATTTGGTGATGTTTCTAAAGAGAATTCCAGTGAAAAATCTCCGGTAAAAGTTAAAGCTGTCAATACTGATTCGGTAAGGAGTGGGCCTGACGAAAAGAAAAGTAACAAAATCGAACCAACTATTTCTCAAGAACCTGAAGCAAAGAAACCCATCGATATACCTATTGAAAAAATTGAACCGATTGTTGATACTACTGGGCAAGATTCGAATTCAGAAACGAATGAAGGTATGGAAGGTTTCAAGGTAGTTAGAGCTGCCAAAACTGAAAAAGCAGGCGATCTATTTCCCGAGAGAAAAGGCGATTATCATTTTCCCCCCATGGAGTTACTAATGGAACCTCCGGAAGAAGAAGCGATTGGAGATGATGATCACATTCTGAAAGCAAAAAGACTTCAAGACACTTTAAGGGAATTCAAAATTGAGGTTGAAATGGGCGAAGTACATACTGGCCCGGTTATAACAAGATACGATTTACATCCTGCCGCTGGTGTACGCGTTGAAAAAATTGCTAATTTGGACAAGAATTTAGCGATGGCATTAAAAGCTGAAAGCGTGCGCATCCTTGCACCCGTGCCCGGGAAGGGTTGCGTTGGCATTGAGGTTCCTAATGCAACACCGATGCCTGTATGTATGAAGGAAATACTGCAGTCAAAAGCTTGGCATGAGGCAGGTGCAGAGATACCCATTGTTTTAGGAAAAGAAGCGAGCGGAAGACCGCTAGTTGCTGATCTTACTAAAATGCCGCATTTGCTTGTCGCTGGCTCAACTGGTTCAGGAAAAACCGTATGTATAAATGCAATAATTGCTTCCTTATGTTACCATTCCAGCCCAGAAGATGTCCGCTTCATCATGGTTGACCCGAAGATAGTCGAAATGAAGGTTTATAATGATTTACCTCATATGTTGATACCTGTTGTAACGGAGCCAAAAAAAGTTCCAGGTGCATTAAAGTGGCTTTTAATCGAAATGGAGAGGCGGTACCAAATCTTTTCCAAAATCGGCGTTCGGAATATTGCTGGATTCAACGCGAAAATACTCAAAGATAAGGCAGAAAAAGAGAAAGCTCAATTATTGGACGCACTAATGACTCCAGAGGAACGTGCGGCACTTAGTTCAATTGAAGTGCCCAGGGATGATGATGCCCTCGAGATACCAGAAAACAAGCTTCCATACATTGTTTGTATAATTGATGAATTGGCAGATTTGATGATGGTTGCTCAGGCTGATGTAGAGACTGGTATTGCCCGCCTTGCACAACTTGCGCGAGCTGCCGGAATCCACCTAATAATAGCTACGCAAAGACCCTCGGTTAATGTCATAACGGGTGTGATCAAGGCAAATTTGCCTAGTCGTATATCCTTTCGAGTTGCTTCTTATCGGGACAGTATGACTATTTTGGACGGCAAGGGTGCAGAGGCTCTGATCGGTAAGGGTGATATGTTATTCATTCCTCCAGGTAGTTCAACCTTTGCGAGAGCGCAGGGTGCTTTTGTGAGTGATGATGAAATTAATGGAATAGTTGATTTTCTTAAAATTAACGGACCTCCACAGATTATAGAAGAAGTCAGGGACCAAATCGATTCAGCCGGAGAAGAGGACGTTCTTGGAGGGAGCGACGATTCTGATGATGATCCAATGACCAAAAAAGCAATTGAGATCATTCGTTCAACGAAGAGAGCATCCACTTCTAATTTACAACGGAAATTAAGTATTGGTTATAATCGAGCGGCACGTATTATGGATGATCTTGAAGACCGGGGATTGGTCGGCCCGGATGTGGCAGGTCAAGGAAGAGAAATTTTAATGGATTTATGAAATCTCAGCTTGCTAATTTGTTAGAAGAAAGAAAAACTAGACTTCTTAAAATTTAATATGGCAATAGGGCAAAAATTAGAAGAGGCAAGAAACCGCAAGGGTATTTCACTCCGAGAGGCATCGGAGAGTACTAAAATTCGGGGTGATTACTTAAGTGCAATGGAAGCAAGTTCTTTCGATATAGACCTCCCCGAAGTGTACTTGCGTGGATTCGTAAAGTTATACGCTCGGTTTCTAGATTTAGATCAAGAATCTATTTTAGCAGATTTGGACTTAGAATTAGGCAAAGTATCTGGCAAAACTGCCAGAAAGTCTCTCGGTTCGATCGCTAATACTGAAGTTTCTGAAAATTCAGATTTTGCTAAATCTACTTCAACTGGAAGTTCTTCACCAAGTAAATACGATTCTAATTTGTCAAAACCAATATTTTTCGCGATTGGTTTGGTAGCAATAGTTCTTTTAATTGTGGGTATACTATATCTTACTTTTTCCGGAGAATCAGAAATATCACCCAAGGGGGCTAATGAAAATTCTACTATTCAGGAAGTGACTGTGAACCCGTTGTCTGTTCCTCTTTTGAAAGAGGGCGAAAATCCATCGGATATCTTTACACTTAAATTAGCCGCTATCGGACCAATTGAATTATTAATTATTGATGACCAAGGGGAGGGCACATTGAGGGATTTTAAAAACTTGGATACTGGTTGGGAGTACCAAATGAAAATTGCGAAATCTTTTCGATGTCATTGTTCAAATCTAGAAAATTTAAGATTTGCAATCGATGACGGAAAAGAAAAACAAATCGATTCAAGTGGTGCCGGCAACTTTAGCTGGAGTCCATGATTGAATTTAAAGGTCGGTTTGCCTTTAGAATATATGGTTTGTTACTGTAGTTAAAAAATTACAGAATTAATGGTAACATAATTCGTATTTAATTAAGAGAAGACCATCAAAGAGGACTATTTGTTTGATTAGAGTAGGTCTGGACTAATCATCCATGAATGCTTTCTTTGCAAACCAAAACCATGTATTCCCTTTTGTAATTGCTGAGAATTCAATCTTCGCAAGTGAGTCGTCATTTTTAGTAAGCCGAACGGCAACATCTTTTACGTTTTGATTGTCTATAATGTTGCTGATTGCTTCTCTTGCTATATCGAGATCTTGAGGGCATATGAAGTTTAAGAAAGGCTTTCCCTTCAAAATATCTACAGAATATCCCAGGAAATCTGACCATGCGGAATCATTTCCGTGAAAGATGATTTCTCCGTCTATAATTTCCATTGTTCCTGAAAAGTCAGAATCGGAAGATAGACCATCAAGGGTAAATGTTTTTGTCTCTACTGGTACAGAGCCTTTTTGGGACAGTTTGAAATTTTGGTAGTGCTTTGGTGTTATATCGATTCTTTTCTTAAACGCTCGATGGAAGTAATGAACACTTTCAAATCCACATGCTACGGATACCTGCTTGACGCTTACCTTAGTGGTGGAGAGCATTTTCTTGGCTTGTGAGATTCTAGTTTTGATTAAATCTTCTGTTGGGCTGGTTTTGAACTCCTGCTTGTATAATGATGCAAACCGACTGCTACTGAGGCTAAGTTTTTCAGCCATTTTTTTGATCGTCCATGGAAGATGAAAAGTTTCGTGTACTTCCGATCGCAAGTCCCGTAGTTTTTGGGAGTGGTCTGGCATAGATAATACAAAATCTTGCTTCGAGAAACGAATAATTTTAGTGAGTAATTCGTCAAGCGTGCATGCTACTACTCGATCCCACATCATATCTAGTGCACGACATTCCTTCGATATTTTTTCTAAAAGTGCATCGATAAAATAGGACTGAAGTGGGGAATGAATTTCGTTTGTTTCAAACCCGACTTGATTTACTAAACGTGAGGCATCGGATCCTTTAAATGCAAGCGAATCATAATTCCATTGTTCGCCTTTACTTTTAATGTAATGAGGGAAACCCGGTGCAATTAAAATACAATCACCTGCGGTTACATCGTGAAGTCCAATTTTAGTTTTAACTAGAACAGGATTTTTGAAAAAGTATAAGGTATACTCTCTTTTTCCCTTTGCTAGATCTATTATATCAGTACTCTTTTGTTTTACGGCGATATCACAGGCAGTAATTCTAATTTTCATAATTTAGTTAAAATGTAAGTTAAAACTTAAACTTATATGCAGGGAGCATAATAAGTCAACTTTCTTAAATTGCCATCATGTGGCAGAGCTTAATCGGAGTAAAATTCTCTTTTAGGATAATTTTTTATTAGTTCCGCCTCTCGTCATAGGTGCTGAAATTAATTATATTCACAAATATACTATTGATTATGGGTTGTTGGGAGGTAGATGGATATAGGTAATTTCACTGTATACTAAGATGAAAGTAATCTTGGAAGCCGTACAAATAAACAATTATCTTTGAAGAATATTATTGAAATTAAGTGCACCTCTCCGGATGAGAAATCAGCACAACTTCCAAGGCTTACAGATACATAATATTTAGTGAGTCAAATGCAAGAGGTGCAAGTTTAGTTCTTGCGACATCTTCGGTTGCGCTAAATGGGGGAAGTATCTTCAGGAAAGATTAATTATCCGCATTGGGATCGACGCATTTGGGGCCTTTCAATGCGTCAATTTGGCCAACGATTTGAGGATGATTTTCCGCTTCTTCGTTGAGGCTAACCCACTCTTGTAATTCATCAGGAACATCCATGTCAGGGAAAATTGCCTCTACAGGGCATTCGTCCATGCATGCGTTGCAATCAATGCAAGTTTCTGGGTTTATGTAAAGTCGATCGGGTAGTTCATGGAATGCGTCAACTGGGCAAACAGAGACACAACTCGTAAATTTACAGTCAACACATTTTTCGGTTACAACATAAGTCATGTTTACAAATTAGTTTTAGTTTTGTTAAATTAAAAAAAGCGAACAGGTGAGCCTTCTTGTGCTTCTTTTGCTTGCCTTGCATGCTCTTCGTCGGAGCATGGGGAGTTAGTTGGTACATTTGCCTCGTTTGAAGTTGAATTAACAAGTTTGTTACTAAGAAGATAGTTTTCCACTTCTTCACCGCTCACATCGGCAAGCATTATACCGTCAACTTCTACGCAGGGAGAAAGTGGTTGAGAAGACTTTTCTACCATTTCCGCGTATATTGCTTGGTTGTTGATAATATCGAGATCTTCGTATTCTAATGAATATTTATCCATTATCGCACGAACTCCCATGCTCCAACCGCACTGAGGTTTTAGGTATGCTTTTATTTTCA
Organism: Candidatus Seribacter sulfatis; assembly: GCF_964187635.1. Taxonomy (NCBI): domain Bacteria; kingdom Pseudomonadati; phylum Verrucomicrobiota; class Opitutia; order Opitutales; family Candidatus Seribacteraceae; genus Candidatus Seribacter; species Candidatus Seribacter sulfatis. Next base: position 41,433 of record NZ_CAXLMO010000001.1, read on the forward strand.
TACTAATTTTAATAAATAAAAAATTTCAAAATAGCAAATACAAGGTGAACTTTACTAAAACGAGGTATATATTTTGGAAATTTTCGGAATACCTTAACATTTTAAGTTTAGATGCCCCTTTGGTAGTTCTCGTATGGCAGGACTTTTTTGCTGATATTTTAGAAGTTGAACTAACTTATTCAAATAGGTTAGTTTTTTTACTTTCTGTTTGGCTAGCCTACAGTGCTGACCGAATATTAGAATGCGTAGGCGCAAAGTCGGGAAGGAAATTATTTAAAAGACATTTGTTTTTTTATCAAAACTACAAACAATTTGGTTTTGTTTGGGGTGTCGTTTTATCTGTTTCTGTTCTATTGACTTGTTTGAATTTTGAACGAACAGAAGTCTTTTACTGTTTGGGTCTTTTATCTATCGTTTTGGTAAATCAAGTCTGGAGTTTTTATGAACCACGGTTTTTTTTTAAATTAATTTCCAAATCTCTTCGAACTTCAATTATTTTAACCATCGGATGTGTATTTTTACCCGTTATTTTGTGCGAGGGATTAAAAGTAAATAATTATCTATTGATTTTTTTGATCACTCACCTGTTTTGGATTAATTGTGCGTTAAGCAAGTCATGGGAGTATGAAACCCTTGATTTAAAAAAACCTTCTCTCATTCCCTTTTTGAAGAATCAAAACTTTTATAGTGAAATTTGTGTACTTACACTATTACTATCGTCAGTAAATCTATGCCTCTATTTTTTCAACATCCATATAGAGATTATCTCTTTGAGTTTAATTCTTACAGTTTATTTTTTTATTATATTTTTAATAAAATCGAAAATGTGTAAGATACAAAAAATAATTTTATTGGATCAATTTTATTGGATTATTCCCTTATGTTATAGTTTTGTGTAAATATTATGAGTTTTGATCACATTGCGCCTATTTATAACATCGGAGAAAATATTTTCTTTGGAAATCAATTAAATTTAGCGAGGACGGTTTTCACCGATGAGTTGATGAATTCCCATTCGGTACTTTTATTGGGGGAGGGGAGAGGGAAATTTCTCCAGGAATTGCTTGCGATTAATCATAACTGTTCTGTAACAATCGTTGATTCATCTTCAAGGATGATTCGCTACCAAAAATCAAAAGTTTCGAAGGCTAACTTCGATCGCGTTAATTTCCACTGTGTTTCAATTGAAACTTTTTCAACCAATCAAAAATTTGATCTGATATGTTCATTTTTCTTTTGGGATTGTTTTACAGTCCAACAGATCAATAAGTTAGTACCATCTTGTAGTACACTTTTATTAACAAAAGGCTTATGGATTACCAGTGATTTTATTGATTTAATGAATCATAAAAACTATGTTAATTATTTTAAAATCCGATTATTATATTTATTCTTTCATTTAACTACCGGAATTCGTGCATGGCGTGTAGAACCATTCAGAAATTTTGCCCAAGAAAATGGTCTTCGTTTATTGAAAACTGATGAAACTAAGAAAAATTTCATCTGTACAGAACTTTATCAAAAGATAATCTAATTGTGATTTTCGGTCTAAAATTCTTGACCACTACTAGCCTAACTACAAAATAGATCGTTCTGTTGCTTGATGAGCTGGTTATATAGAATATACTAACAGTTCACACTAAACTTTTTTAAATATGACATTACCCCAAAAACAAGGATTGTACGATCCCGCAAACGAACATGAGAATTGCGGAATAGGCTTGATTGTAGACATGAAGGGCAGGCGCTCTCACGAAATTGTCCAAGGAGCGCTAGAAATTTGCGTAAATTTAGATCATCGAGGCGGATGCGGATGTGACCCCATTACTGGAGATGGTGCCGGTATATTTATCCAATTGCCTGACAAGTTTCTTAGGAAATCATGTTTTGCAGAAATGTCATTAACTCTACCTCCTGAGGGAGATTACGGTGCCGCATTTATTTACCTGTCTAAAGATGAGGATTTATATTCAAATGAAAAAACTGTAACCGCAGATGTTCTTGCTGAACTGGAAATGGAATTGCTTGGTTGGAGAACTGTTCCCGTAAGAAGCGAAATTTTAGGAAAAGCTTCTGCAGAATGTGAACCCAGAATGGAACAACTTTTCGTTAAACGCCCTCAAGGAACTGAACCGGGGTTACCTTTTGAAAGAAAACTTTATCTAGCCCGTAGGATTATCAGTCATCGCTTGAGGTTCAGCTCCAAGGATCCTGATGTTAGTTTTCATGTAAGTTCGTTTTCCTCAAAAACAATGACTTACAAGGGAATGTTGACTACTCAACAACTAACGGATTACTTCCCGGACTTACTTGATCCTTCAATGGAGTCTGCCCTAGCACTGACTCATTCGAGATTTTCAACTAATACATTTCCAAGTTGGCACAGGGCACAACCATTTCGTTATTTATGTCATAACGGAGAAATTAATACTGTACGAGGGAACGAAAATTGGTTGTATGCCCGTCAAATGCAACTTGCAAGCAATGTATTTGGGGATGATGTCAAAAAATTGCTTCCTATCATAAGGGAGGACGGTTCAGATTCACAAAAGTTTGATAATTGTTTGGAGTTTCTAATACTCTCTGGTCGAAGTTTATCTCATGCAATGATGATGATGATTCCAGAACCGTGGGAAAAACATCAGGACATGCCTCAATTCAAGCGTGACTTTTATGAATTTCACGCATGCGTTATGGAGCCATGGGATGGGCCAGCTTCTATTGCTTTTTCAGATGGTACTCAAATTGGTGCCGTTTTAGACAGGAACGGGTTGAGACCTTCGCGATATTACGTAACGAAGGATGATAAAGTAATTTTAGCTTCCGAGGTGGGGGTTCTTTCTTCCATCGATCCGTTGAATGTTGTCAAAAAAGGCCGACTTGAACCTGGTAGAATGTTTTTAATCGATATGGACCAGGGTAGGATAATTGACGATACGGAACTCAAAAAATCGATTGCCCAGGAACAACCGTATGGGATGTGGCTGAAGGAATCGATGATAAACTCAAATTCTTTGCCTTTGCCTCAACACAAAACGGAGGATGATTTTTCCTCAATTGTTGTCACACAAAAAGCATTTGGTTACACCTTTGAAGACCTTAGGTTCTTGATTGGGCCAAGTGCTCAATCTGGTAAGCAACCGCTTGGTTCGATGGGTAATGATTCACCGTTGGCAGTTCTCTCAGACAAATCCCAATCTCTCTATAATTATTTCAAGCAGTTGTTTGCTCAGGTAACTAATCCACCGATCGATCCCATTCGTGAGGAACTAGTAACTGCTTCAATAAGCTTTGTAGGCTCAGAAGGTAATTTAACAAAACCCGGTCCGAAAAGTTGTAAGTTGATCAAATACGATTCACCATTGATAGACGATATTCAGACAACTCAACTTAAGGGTAAGTTACCCTCGGGTTTTATGTCATCAACTTTACCTATTCTATTTAAGCCCGATAGCTCAAAGCTTCATGGGGAAGACCTAGAAATTGCCCTAGAGGCATTATTTCGGAAGGCTGATGAAGCGATTATCGAAGGTGTTAATGTTCTTATTTTATCTGATCGTGAATTGTCCTCTGAGCGGGCTGCAATGCCTGCACTATTGGCATGTTCAGGGTTGCATCATCACCTTACAAGGAATGGGACAAGGACAAAAGTCTCCCTCGTTCTTGAATCGGGTGAGCCTCGTGAAGTGCAACACTTCGCCTTACTCATTGGGTATGGAGTGGATCTGATAAATCCATATTTAGCACTTCAAACTGTTCGTCACATGATAGTCACTGGAGATCTTAAGGGTGATCCTGTGATTGCCTGTAAGCATTTCTTGAAGGCTAATCTCAATGGAGTCATTAAGACAATGTCCAAAATGGGTATCTCCACCGTAGCGTCTTATCGAGGTGCTCAAATTTTTGAGTCAATTGGATTAAATCAATTACTCATAGATAAATATTTTACTAAAACCGCCACGAGAGTGGAGGGAATAGGAATTGATGCAATTGCTTCTGAATCTCGTCACCGACACAGCTTTGCTTTTGCGCCTAGACCCGATGAGCGTGCTTTACCCTTGGACCCTGGTGGCGTTTACCAGTGGAGATCTACTGGAGAAAAGCATTTATTTAATCCAAATACTATTCATAAATTACAAAAAGCTACACGGCTTGGAGATTATGAAGTCTTTAGGGAATATTCGAATGCTGTAAATGACCAGTCTAGGGATCTCTACACATTGAGGGGACTGATGGAGTTCAAGGTTGATGATCAAACTGAAATCCCGCTAGAAGAGGTCGAACCTGCTTCGGAAATAGTTAAAAGATTCAAGACAGGCGCAATGTCTTATGGTTCAATTTCCAAAGAAGCACATGAAAGTTTGGCCATTGCGATGAACCGAATTGGTGGTAAGTCCAATACAGGGGAGGGAGGAGAGGATCTCGATCGATTTACACCAGACCCTGATGGAACTTCCCGTAGGTCGGCAATTAAACAAGTGGCAAGTGGCAGATTTGGTGTAACTAGTTATTATTTGGTCAATTCAGATGAAATCCAAATTAAAATTGTTCAAGGTGCTAAACCTGGCGAGGGTGGAGAACTGCCTGGTCATAAAGTCTTACCGCCTATCGCAAAGACCAGGGGAACCACACCAGGAGTGGGATTAATTTCTCCGCCACCCCATCACGATATCTATTCAATTGAAGATTTAGCTGAATTGATTCATGATCTTAAAAACTCCAACATTCATGCTCGAGTAAATGTAAAACTCGTCTCTGAAGTGGGAGTGGGTACGATTGCGGCAGGAGTAGCAAAAGCAAAAGCGGATGTAATTCTTGTTTCAGGATATGATGGTGGGACTGGTGCCTCGCCTCGGTCTTCAATCCAGCATGCGGGAGCACCATGGGAATTAGGGGTTGCAGAAACAAATCAGACTCTTCTTCTCAATGATTTGCGAAGTCGAATTGTTTTAGAAACCGATGGTCAGCTTAAAACGGGACGAGATGTTGCCATTGCTTGCTTATTAGGTGCGGAGGAATTCGGTTTTGCGACTGCTCCTTTAGTCACGCTGGGATGTTTGATGATGAGAGTCTGTCATAAAAATACCTGCCCCGTTGGTATCGCTACTCAAGATCCTCGTCTCCGCAAGAAATTTGCAGGAGGGGCGGATGCGGTAGTAAACTTCATGCAGTTCATCGCCGAGGAAATGCGCGAAACGATGGCCAAGCTTGGGTTCCGCTCGATTAATGAAATGGTTGGCCGGGTGGACAGGTTAGAACTACGCAACGCGGTGGATCATTGGAAAGCAAAGGGCCTTGATTATTCAAAAATTTTATACCGTCCTGATGTGGGTCCTGAAGTGGGGACATACTGTCAAATGAAGCAGGACCATTTGCTCGATAATTCCCTTGATCTTAGAGAGATCCTGAATGCTTCTAAACCAGCACTTGAGAATAGTGAAGCAGTTGAAATTGATTTACCTATAGTCAATACCGATCGTGTGGTGGGTACTATAACAGGTGCTGAAGTTTCCAGAAAATTTGGTCCAGTTGGATTACCGGATGATACTATTACAATAAAATTAAATGGCTCTGCTGGGCAAAGCTTGGGTGCTTTTTGCCCCAACGGCATGACTTTTAAAGTCGAGGGTGACACGAATGATTACTGTGGAAAAGGCTTATCCGGGGCTAAGATAATTGTAAGACCACCCGAGAATTCATCTTTTGTTGCTCATGAAAATATAATTACGGGTAACGTATGTTTTTATGGAGCCACAGGGGGTGAGGCATATATCGCCGGAGTGGCAGGAGAAAGGTTTTGCGTGAGAAACTCAGGTGTCAAAGCAGTTGTTGAAGGGCTTGGTGACCATGGATGTGAGTACATGACAGGAGGACTCGTTTTATGCCTTGGTAAGACAGGGAGAAACTTTGCAGCCGGAATGTCTGGCGGGGTAGCTTATGTTCTTGATGAGGATGGCCAATTTTCGAATAAAAGATTGAACCATGAAATGGTAAAAGTGTACCCATTGGTAGAATGTGATGATTCGGAAATCCTCGAGGTCAAAGAATTGATTGCAAAGCATGTTGATTATACGGGTTCGCAAAGAGGGCAAGATATTCTTGAAGATTGGGAAACATTTTCAAACAAGTTTATCAAAATTTTACCCGAGGATTATGAACGTGTTTTACTGGCATTAAAAAAAGCAGAAGAACGAGGATTAAAAGGAGACGATGCAGCTCAGGCAGCATTCGAAGAAAATGTGGCCGCCGGTCATTAATATAAACTTCATTAAGGAGATTTAAAAAAAGTTATGGGTAAGCCTACAGGATTTTTAGAACATGAAAGACGACCAATACCAAATCGTGTTCCAACCGAGCGTGTAAAAGATTGGAATGAAATACATGAACCTTTCGAAGAAGAGAAGGTTCGTGTTCAGGGGGCGAGGTGTATGGATTGTGGAACACCTTATTGCCATACTGGAATGACAATAAGCAATATGGCAAGTGGATGCCCGGTTAACAACTTGATCCCGGAATGGAATGATCTTGTTTATAACAATAAATGGGAGGATGCTTTAGAGAGGCTTCACAAAACAAATAATTTTCCGGAATTTACCGGTCGGGTATGCCCTGCCCCTTGTGAGGGGTCTTGTGTACTGGGTGTTATTGAACCACCAGTGGCAATTAAAAGTATTGAATGTTCCATTATTGATAAAGGATTTGCTGAAGGGTGGGTAAAGCCAAACCCTCCCAAGTCCCGTTCGGGTAAAAAGGTTGCAGTTGTGGGATCAGGACCAGCCGGTTTGTCGGCGGCAGATCAATTAAACAAAGCTGGGCATTTAGTAACGGTTTTCGAGCGGGCAGACCGAATTGGCGGTCTACTTGTTTATGGAATTCCTAATATGAAATTAGATAAGGAAATTGTACAAAGGCGAGTCGATTTATTGAGTGAGGAAGGAATTGAATTTGTAGTATCCACTGAGATCGGTAAAGATATACCCGCCAAACAATTACTGGAAGATTATGATTCGGTCTTGCTTTGTTGTGGTGCTACGAAACCCAGGGATCTCCCTGTTGAAGGACGGGAACTTAATGGGGTTCATTTTGCGATGGAGTTCTTAACCAAAAATACTCAAGGACTGTTGGAACTAAAAGACATTACCTCATTTGAGACAGCGGCGAAGGGAAAAGATGCAGTTGTAATAGGTGGTGGAGATACTGGTACTGATTGCGTCGGAACTTCATTGCGACATGGTTGTGCAAGTATTACGCAGCTTGAAATTATGCCGCGACCTCCGGAAGAACGTGCTTCTGATAACCCATGGCCTGAATGGCCTAAAGTTTATAAGATGGATTACGGCCAAGAAGAAGCGAAAGAGATTTTTGGCGATGACCCTCGAAATTATTTAACAGCAACAAAGAAATTTGTCGGAGATGAAAATGGTAATTTAAAAGCCGTTCTGATTCATGAAATTGAATGGAAACAAGACAATGGGCGCTTTACACCCGTGGAGGTTCCTGGTTCAGAGCGCGAAATTCCCGCACAAGTTGCATTTTTAGCTATGGGCTTTCTTGGACCCGAAGATATCATTGCGGAGGAATTAGGGCTAGAAAGAGATTCTCGATCCAATATTCACGCTGAATATGGAAAATTTAACACAAACATTGAAGGAGTCTTTTCTGCTGGTGACATGAGAAGAGGCCAGTCACTTATTGTTTGGGCAATTAATGAAGGTAGGGCTGCTGCAAGAGAATGTGATCGTTTCTTAATGGGCGAAACCTCGTTACCATAATTTTGATGCAGGTTGTTTGCCTAGATTTAGAAGGAGTACTAGTTCCCGAAATTTGGATAGCATTTGCGGAAGAAACGGGAGTCCATGAATTAAAGCGCACTACTAGAGATGAGCCCGATTACGAGGTGCTTATGCAATATCGTTTGGATATTCTGGATAAGAATGGTTTCACACTAACAGAAATACAAGAGGTTATTGGCACATTAAATCCTTTTCCGGGTGCATTCGAATTTGTAGAGACGATTAGAGAGGATTATGAATTAATTATTCTATCAGATACCTTTAAAGAGTTTGCGGGTCCGTTGATGAAAAAGTTAGGATATCCGACTTTATTCTGTCATGAGCTTGTCGTGGATGAGAATGATAAAATAAAAGCGATTCAATTGAGACTAGCTGACCATAAAAGAAAATCGGTACAGTATCTGCAAAAACTTAACTTTGAAGTCATCGCATCGGGAGATAGTTATAATGATATTGGAATGTTAAAGACTGCCGATTATTGTACTTTATTTAATCCGCCAAGTTCCTTAGTGAGCGAGTATCCTGATATGCCTATTGTATCTGACTACCAGCAATTACACTCATTTATACAAAAAACGGCCTCATGATCTCGCTTCTTGTAGGAACAAATCGGGAGGGGAGTTTGTCTTCTGTTTTGACTAACTGGTTGGGGCAGGTTTACCAGGAGCTTGGGGTAGAACATAAAGTTTTAGAATTGAGCGATCTTCCCCCAGAAACTTTTTCTCCTCAAGCCTATACAAATAAACCGAAAAAAGTAGAGGAATTTACAGATTTCATTCTCAATTCTTCTGGCTTAGTTGTGGTAACTCCAGAGTATAATGGAAGTATGAGCGGGGCTTTAAAATTGTTTATCGATATGTTGCCTTTTCCTGAAAGCTTTGAAAATAGGCCTATTTGTTATGTGGGTATCGCGTCCGGACAGTTTGGTGCACTTCGACCTGTCGAACACTTACAACAAGTGTTTGGTTATCGTAATGCCTACAATTTTCCAAAGCGCGTATTTGTACCGGCAGTCTATAACTCAGTCGATAAGGAAAAAGGGGTGGTCTGTGAAGATTTGGATAAAAGGTTACGTGATCAAGCAACTGGTTTTATCGAATATTGTAGTTCATTGGGAAAGAAGTTTTAATATTCTTCCCTACTTTGGTTTACGCTAGAATTGGGTTCAGTACCCGCCCGTGAACATCGGTAAGTCGTAAATCGCGACCACCATGTCGAAAGGTCAGGTTTTCATGATCTAAACCTAACAGGTGTAGCACCGTTCCCCAAAGGTCATAAAAGTCACATTTATCTTCGGTTACATGATACCCAAATTCATCCGTTGATCCATAAACGGTTCCACCTTTAATTCCTCCACCGGCCATCCAGATGGAGAATCCATACGGGTTGTGATCTCTTCCATCCGATCCTTGGGAGAATGGAGTACGTCCAAATTCACCTGCCCAAATAACCAAAGTCTCGTCTAGCAGACCACGGACTTTTAAATCTTGAAGTAACCCGGCTATCGGTTGGTCTACTTGGTGAGCCATGGCTGAATGTCCTTTTTCTAAAACACCATGCTGGTCCCATGGGTTAGCTGCTCCTCCCGCTCCAAGTTTTTCCGTTAAGCAGCTCAATTCAACGAATCGAACACCTCTTTCCACCAATCTTCGGGCCAGAAGGCACTGCTTGGCATAACTTGCTTTTTGAATATCTGAAGAATCTAAGCCATAAAGTTTTTTGGTGGCTTCTGTTTCCCCTTGGATCTCACACAACTCGGGAACGGCAGCCTGCATTTTATATGCAACTTCATGATTTTGAATGGCAGCCTCAACTTGTTGATTATTTCCTACCTGATGCAGAAATTGTTGATCGAAGGATTTATGAAAATCTAATCTTTTACGTTGTGAGAAAATTGATTCTCTTGGTGTTACATTTATTATTGGTTCATCTTTATCGACCTGGAGAATAGATCCTTGGTTATTTGCGGGAAGGTACCCACTTCCATATAATCCAACTCCTCCATGGGGTGGAACCGATCCACCACTATGTAGAACAACAAAGCCAGGCAAGTTCTGATTGAGGTTACCAAGCCCATAATTTACCCAAGCCCCTGCGGTGGGATGTCCCATGAAAGGAAAACCAGTATGGATAGCATAGTTTCCCTGTGCATGTTCGTTCACTTTGCTGGTCATCGAGCGAATCACGGCAATTTCATCGATCATTTCAGCGGTTCGTGGAAATATTGAGCTAACCGGAATTCCACTTTGTCCGTACCTTTTAAATTTGAAGGGAGAGGGGAAAACATTTCCGTTATTATTGAATTGGGTACGCTCGACCTTGCCCGGCATGGGTTGCCCTGCAAACTTGTTAAGGGTTGGTTTCGGATCAAATGTATCGATGTGAGAAACTCCACCGGACATGTAGCAGAAGATGACACTTTTAGCCTTGGGTGTGAAGTGGGGTTTTGCTGAAAGCTTGTTTTGCCCAAGCAGTCCTTGGAGGGCAAGCATGCCAAATCCGCTTGAGCAAGTGGTGAGCATTTTACGACGATTTAGTAGGCTATTCATAGGAAGTTTATTTTAAATAAATGAATTCTTTCATATTAAAAAGGGCGAGAGCTAGATCTTGAAGTTTTGGTTTATCTGCAATTACGTTAGCCTCAAGTTCTAGGAGTCTTTTTTCTAAAGAATTTCGTTGAGCAGTAAGTTTTGTGTACAGGTTCATTTCTTCAATAGATAATGACTTCTCTGCTTCCTTAAAACTTACATAGGAATCTGGATGAAAGATGGTATTGATTTCACTTTGAGTAAGGGCCCGGTCATAAACTGAAGCCCGACTGATACTACCGTGTAACATCCGTTGAGGACTAGCCGGGAGGTGTCTGACACCAAAAGTAAGTACAGATTTATTTTTCTGGTACTTGTAAAGACTTGTAGTGTATGGCTTCCCATACATTTTTCCATTGCGATAACCAGTGATTTTTCCATCAAGGGAATAAGTTATAGCAATATGAACTAATTCGTTATGGGCAATATTTTCGGGAGGTGCGGAAGGAAAAGGCTTTGTTCTGGAAAAACCATTACTACCTGACATCCATTTCCTTGTCTCTTTTTCGGCAAAGACAATCGAATCAAAAACACTACCATTCGTGCTTTGTATTGTGATCACTCCACCAGCTCGTTGGCTGAGACTATCTAGTTCTACCCAAGTAGAAAGTGTTTTTTCGGCAACTGCTATTGGTAGGGTATCGGTTACCGCGTGTCCTCCTTTGCGAAGAATTAATCTTCCATTTTTCACAGCAGCACCATTTTTGAGGTTGGCTTTTAGACCTAGTATTTGATCTTTCAGTCCGCTTTCAAAGTTCCATTGAAGAACTGGATCAAGAGAATGCTTCTTTTTCGGACCTGTAGAAGATTTTTTGCTTTCGATTAAATTCTCCCGAACAGGGTCAATGATTCCTGAAATCTCTTTGCTTAGATTTAATTTCTTCTCGTTCAATCTCAGTATTATATTTTTTTGATTCGCACTTTCCTGCTCCGAAACCGTTAAGTAATCAATTGATTGTTTGATCTCATTTTGAGTTGGGTTTCTTCCGAGGGAGTTTCGAAACATAACGGTTATCTTGTCTTTTAAATCGCCATTCCTATGTAAGTTTGCAAATTCCCTTGCAGCTCTGATTACCAGGGGGTCATTCATCAGCGTAAGTGACTGAGCAGGTACATTTGTAATATCACGCCTGCCTTTGGTTGAGGAGGGTACTGGTGCATCAAAAACAGATAGAAATGGGTCTAACGAATTCCGTTTCACTTGTCTGTAAACCGATCTTCTTACACTGTTAGAGGGTTCGGGGACACCTTCAGCAACCCTGTCTAATTTGATTCTGCCCGAAGCCAAAAGCATGGAGTCATGAATCGCTTCGGCTTCTAGCCTGCGGAGATTAGCATGAGAAAGTAGTAAGTTGTTTGGATCGCTCTGTTGTGCTTTAGCGGAAGGTTTTGAAGATGCCCGAAAAGCTTTGGTTGTAACAAGAAACTTGATCATACTTTTAATAGACCACCCATCTTCCCTAAATTTGGTGGCGAGGAAATCTAGGAGTTCCGGGTGTGTGGGTTTTTCTCCCAATCTTCCGAAGTTGTCAGGAGTTCTGACAATCCCGTGGCCAAATAAATGGTGCCAAATTCGATTTACGATCACCCGGGATGTAAAAGGGTTATCTTTCCGCAACAGATCTTTTGCGAATTCTAATCTGCCAATGGAATCCTTAGGGTAGGGGGTAGGATCAATCGCCTCTAAAAATCTTCTTGGTACTTTATGCGTCGGCTTCTTGTGGTTTCCTCTTTCGAATAATGCTTGTTCAAATGGTTCTCCGTCCAGTAATCCTGGAGCTAGGCGTGGTGCTTTGATCAGGGATTCAATTTTACGATATTCCGAAATGAAATTTTTACAGGTTGGTACTTCTTTTAGGGAATTGGGTAGTATGCCCTGCTTGATCAATGAATTAAGAATTCTAGCTTGAGCATCAGTTATGGAATTATCTTCCCAAGCTTTGATTGCATCCTTAATTACTCGTGCATAGAGAATTGCTAAATCTTGTGAGTTTGTTGCGGGTAAAGAAGTGGTAAATAAAGGAGAGAGAATTTCAGATACCTCATCTCTTGGTGCAGGTTCATCATGAGGAGCATAAAAAGCCTCTGTTACCCCAAACCAAGAGCGTTCAGCATTTCCTGCTTCTACTGGATGGTCACGGCTGGTGGTTACTTCGAGGTATCCGGTTTCTCCTGCCCAGTAGTCCGTTTTGAAACGGATCCATTTTTCTACCTTAGGCTCGGGTGAGGATTTTTGGTATACGGTTCCTCTTCTCGGATAATTCCATACTGAATATCGAACGGTAGTACCTTTGTCTCCGATAACTCGAATCCAAAGGTTGCCTTTTTCAAATTTAAATCGGGGAGAAGAAAGGGTTCCATTTTGTTTGGTACTAAATAAATGAGTGTAAACACCAGCTGGCATGATATTATGTATTATCTCTTCACCCTTAAAGTTGAGGGAGAATTGCCCTGCTTTTGTTGAATGTTCGTTCAGTCCGGATCCACTCTTTTTCCATTTTGCGTAAGTCTCCTGTATGCCAAGGTTCCAATAATTTTTGTTTGAATTCTGGAGACGCGAAACAATTCGGTTTCTGCTCTCTTCAACCTGCTTCTTTAATCGTTCCCACTCCTTTGAGAATTCCTGAGCTTTAAGAGTATGAAGTTTTTTCCATGGCATTAGAAAGTCGAGAGCTTGATCGGAAGGCGATATTTTCTGAGTACTATTTTTTAATTTGTTTTCGATATCGATTTCCATCCATGATTGTACGAATTCGTTCTTAATTTCCTGTTTTAGAGAGGTAAGTTTATCTTTATGCTCATGTAAAGTTGAAGGATCATCTATCACTTTCTGTGCAGGCCGACCGTTGGAGAGAATACCGAATAATGCATAATAATCGTCCTGGCTGATCGCATCGAACTTATGGTGATGACAGCGGGCACACGATACGGTCAGACCGAGAAAGGTTTTTGTTACGGTATCAATTTGGTCATCGGTAAAGCGCACATGCTCATCCAATGCATCCGTTGGAGCAAAGCCATGAAGTACAAAGCGAAGATGCGCTGTTCCGATAGTAGATTCATTAATCCCGAGAACTTTGTTAATCCTTGGCTTTTCGACTAGATCACCAGCTATATGCTCAAGGACAAGTTGATCAAAACTGATGTCTGCATTAAGTGCACGTATTAGGTAATTACGATAGCGGAATGCATTTGGAATCCTGGGATCCCCTTCACTGCCGTGGGAGTCTGCATAGCGAACCCAGTCCATCCAATGCCTAGCCCACCTTTCTCCAAATTGAGGACTATTCAGCATTATATCACTGAATTCATGAACCGCCTTATCCATGTTTTCCTTGGATAATTCTGTGAAGCGATTTTGTTCTTCAATGGATGGGGGCAGCCCAGTTAATGCGTAGGATAATCTTCTCAAAATCGATAAAGGTTCCTCGTTTTTGTTTAGCACTAGTCCTGCATCCTTTATCTTTTTAGTAAGAAATTGATCTACCGGGTGTTCTTTCTTCGCTGAGTAAGTATTTACCGTACGGACGGGTTGAAAGCTCCACCACAACTTTCTTTTTTCGCGAATTTTTTCCCATGAAGTTTCCTTGGCAAATTCCTCTGCAGTTGGCGGTTTTTCTCTAGGATCATAAGCACCATTAGAGATCCATTGTTCAAAATCCAAGATTATAGATTCTGAAAGCTTCGGTCCTCCCTTAGGCATTTTTAGGTTTTTTATTTCATGCCCCATTACTTTGAGTAACAAACTTTCCTTGGGGTCCTTTAAAGATATTGCTGACCCTCGATTACCTCCCTCGATAAGTCCATTTTTATAATCTAAAATCAATCCTGACTTTGATTTATTTATACTATTGTGACAATCGTAGCAATTTTCTGCCAGCACAGGTCGAATTCTTGATTCAAAAAATTCTGCCTGATTTATCGCTTTTAACGAAGTAAGTAAAAAGAAAGAAGAAAATATGAGGGTTAGATATCTTGTAACCATTACCTCTAGGATTCCATAAATGGAGCTATTGTCAAATTTGGAAATAATATTTTCGGGGGTTTTGTAAAAGGCCCTCACATTAAATAAGCAATTGACCATGGAGATCGCTTCGTAAAGTTTATTGAATTTATGAATCAACTTGTAGTAATTGCAACAAACGCATGTGGTTGGCCTAACCTTATCAAGTTAAACAACGGGCAAGTTCTTTGTACTTATTTTAATGCCCCTAGCCATGGACTGATGGAAGGTGACTTGGTTTGCTCTCTTAGTGATCGCAATAGGAAAAAATGGAAAAAATTATCGGTAGTTGCGAAAAAGCCGAAGGGTGGAAACCGGATGCATTTAGCAGTTGGTCAGGCACATAATGGAGATTTGCTCTGCTTTAACAGCGGCTTTTTTGTTAAAGATGAAAAATTTGTCGGGTTTTCAGGTCATTGGTTATCTAGATCAAAGGACCGGGGTAAGTCTTGGGAGGTCCAAAGTAATCCTGTTGTTCCAAAAGGAATTGAATCCACTATTCCCTTTGGTCGAGTCATACAATTAGAGAATAAGGAATTGGCATATTCATCTTATCGATCACATGGGCAAGGAAATCCAAGTGAAACATGGATGATTATTTCCGAAGATGATGGTGAAACATGGACACGGTCTTTAAAGTTCGGATCTAATGATTCTAATGAAGCTACATTATGTAAGCTAGAGGATGGACGAGTGCTCGCCGCAACGAGGACACATATTGATCACCATGTAAAACTTTGTGAACTTTCAAACCAGGGGAAAAGGTGGAAAGATAAAGGTCCTCTTACTTTACCAATGCAGCATCCAGCTGACTTAACGATCCTTTCTGAGAAATGCCTCTTGATGACCTATGGAATTCGTAATCGCGGGCTTATGGGAATCGGTGCGAGGATTAGCATTGATGGAGGTATCACTTGGAGACCGCCTTGGGTCATTCATCAGTTTGGATCTGAAGCTAAGGACATTGGTTATCCATCGACAGTTTTGTTAGATAAAAAAGGAAATTTGCTTACTGCATTTTATACTGACTACGAACCGAGTC
This sequence comes from Candidatus Seribacter sulfatis, assembly GCF_964187635.1. Classification (NCBI taxonomy): domain Bacteria; kingdom Pseudomonadati; phylum Verrucomicrobiota; class Opitutia; order Opitutales; family Candidatus Seribacteraceae; genus Candidatus Seribacter; species Candidatus Seribacter sulfatis. The sequence goes on from NZ_CAXLMO010000001.1 coordinate 56,859, forward strand.
TGCATAAAAAGCCAAATCGTTATCGAGTACTTGCCAAGAAATGGTCATTGAAGGATTGGCTTCATCCGAGTATTATTGAGTTAATATCGGATGGTAAGCAGCTAAATATTTAATTTAGGATTTTTTTCTGAACTCTTTGATATAGTCCTCCCGAACGGACATATCACTCTCATCTTCGTAAGACTTTTGTAAATTTTTGAGCCTTTGCTTGAGCTTATTTTGTAATTTCATGGTTTCTTTTTTTCCATAAAGATTAGAAAGTTCGTCAGGATCTTTGTTAAGATCGTACATTTCCCATTCATTTTTAAACTGATAGAAGTGCATGAGTTTGTGCCGCTTGGTACGAATACCATAATGGCGTGGAACCATGTGGACGCTTGGATATTCGTAATAATGATAGTAAATCTCGCTTCTCCATTTTTTAGGCTTTTCCCCTTTCATCAAGGGCACTAATGAAAGACCCTGCATATCTTTAGGTTGGGTGGCACCGGCGATTTCAAGAAATGTTTGCGCATAATCCAAGTTCTGCACCAATTCAGTTTCACGACTGCCCGGCTTGATTACACCTGGCCATTTGACAATGAGAGGCATTTTAAGGGATTCCTCATACATCCACCTTTTATCATACCACCCATGATCTCCAATATAGAATCCTTGATCGGATGAATAGATGACTATCGTATTTTGATCTAAACCTAGTCGGGTAAGTTCTTTTTGGAGTCGATCTACGCTTTCATCGACTCCCTTCACGCATCGAAGGTAGTTTTTCGCATATCTTTGAAATTTCCAACGGATGAGATCTTTACCCGAAAGTTTGGCCTTTCGAAAAGCTTCATCTCTCGGTGCATAGTGGGCCCTCCATGCCTTAAGTTGTTCGGGGCTCATTCTTTTCATGTTGTGCCAAGCGGACCGGTCCTGTCTTAACTGAGAGGGGGGTTGATTAAATTCAGGAGTCAAATCTACGAATAGATCGTAATTTAAATCCATATGCCGATCGATTTCCAGTTCCTGCAGCCTTGCCCCTGGTGCATTATCTTTCCACTCATCGAATAGGGTAGGTGGTTCAGGAATTATAACATCGTCATAAAGTGACAAATGCCTCAGGGCAGGCATCCAATTCCGATGCGGAGCCTTATGTTGAACCATAAGCATAAATGGTTGTTTATCGGATCTTTTTTCCTTAAGCCACTCGACAGCCAAATCGGTCACCACATCCGTGCAATACCCGTCTACCCGTTTTTTCCCATCGGGAAAGATCATATCAGGATTGTAATAGAGACCTTGCCCGGGAAGAACCGCCCAATCATCATATCCTAATGGTTTTCCCTTCAGGTGACTTTTTCCATAAATTGCAGTTTGGTATCCTGCCTTTTGGAGAAGCTTTGGAAAAGTTTGTTGATTCCAGTCAAAAGTATTTCCGTTATTCATAAACCCATTCTTATGACTGTGCTTTCCAGTTTGAATAACTGCTCGACTGGGACCACAAATTGAATTTGTGCAGAAGCTGTTTACAAAAAGCATACCGTCACGGGCAAGTTTATCGATTACCGGAGTCGGGTTCACCGATTTTAACCATCCATTATAAGCACCGATTGCATGAGGAGCATGATCATCAGTAAAGACAAATAATATATTGGGACGATCCACCTTTGCCTGAATCAAGTTAAAAAAGGCTAAATAAAGGAAAGGTAATGCTTTGAAAAGGTAGTTCATTTTGCGAATGATCATAATTTGAAAAATTAAAATTCTTTTACTAGAAACTCTTTTATTACAATAATAAAAAGCCCCAAAATGTGAATAAAAGATGAAAGGTGCCGTCCTCCCAAACGACACCTTTCAGGATATGCATTCCTTTGTTATAAACATAAGGGATATTTAATATCCTACAAGCTTTTTTATGTTTTTGTTGGGATTTATCCTGTTTTACAGGCAAATAGTTGTTTATTTATTCTTTTCTAGCTTCAGGCCCTCTATAAATTTTTCTCCATTCTTCCGGCATTATTGAAATATCGGATCGGTCTAAATATTTTGTTCGATTCCTGATTAGTAGTTGTTTCATTTTTTCTAATTCAGAACTGTAGGATTCTTTACTGTAAAGATTTTTGGATTCAGTGGGGTCATTTTCCAAATCATAAAATTCCCATTCATCGAATTGATAAAAATGAATTAATTTATGTTTGAGGGTTCGAATGCCATAATGTTTTGCAATCATTTGATCACCCGGGAATTCATTGTGATGGAAATAAATTGAGTTCCTCCATGTATTATTTGAATCTTCATTATCTAACAATTGACTCATTGACTTTCCCTGCATCCCCTTGCCTTCTTGAAAGCCGGCATAGTCGAGAATTGTTTGGGCAAGATCAATATTCTGTACAAGCGAAGATACTGTCTTAGGGGAGGATAAACCTAAAGGTTTTCTTATGATAAGAGGAATTTTACTCGATTCTTCATAGATCCACCTGGACCCAAACCATCCATGTTCACCCAAAAAGCGGCCATGGTTCGATGTGTAAACAAAGAAGGCACTAGTGTTATTAGTTGCGGTTAAAGAATCATTAATTCTTTTGATATTCTCGTCAATTCCACTGACGCACCGAAGGTAGTTTTTGGTGAAGCGTTGAAATTTCCATTGTAAAATATTCTCCTTGGATTGATTTTCTCTAAGGAACGCTTCATTTTTTGGTCTCCAGGAGAGCGTCCATGCCGAGTGTTGCTCGGGGGTCATAAGATTCAAGTTCTTTTGGCTATTTGAATTCTCCGTCTCATTTGATTGATTACCATCTGACTGTTCGGATGGAAAAAAAAGATCATTTGAAAGTTTGAGGTCTTGTTTGATTTCCATCGATTGATAGCGGGCGGGACTGGCTTTTCCGGCGTGTTCATCAATGAAATTAACAGGTTCTGGTAAAAGTTTATCATCATAAAGCCTCAAATGCCGAATCGCAGGCATCCAGGGATTGTTGGTGGCATTAAATTGAATCAGTAGGAAGAAGGGCTTTTCATTTCTCTTTTTATGTAACCAATCTAGAGCCAAATCTGTAATAATGTCAGTTGAATGTCCTTCAATTCTTTTTTGACTTTTTGAGTTTAAAAACTCGGGGTTATATTTTTCTGTTGGATCTGCTAATATGGACCAGTTATCAAAACACTCTGGTTCTGTACCGAGATCCCATCTACCAAAGAGTGCGGTTTGGTACCCTATTTCTTGTAAAATTTTTGGTAGATAGTTTTGGGATGTGTTGAATTTATTACCGTTCTGGATAAATCCATTTAAGTGGGAATGTTTTCCGGTTAAAATTACTGCCGAGCTAGGACCAGAAACAGCATTTGTACAGAAGGCATTCGTAAATACGCTACTTTTTTGCGAAATTAAATCTAGGTTGGGCGTGGGATTTATATCAGATAAATATCCCTTGTAAGAACCCACTGCACTTGTAGGATGACTTTCTGAAACAATCATAATAAAGTTCGGTTTTTCACTTCCAATAGTTATGAGAGAGGAACCAAAACAAAATACTTTTAAAATAATTAATTGTAACCAAATCGTTTTCACTTTCCATGTATTGAAAGGCTTTGGAATAAGTTGCGAGGAAATTAAATAAATCTTTGTAAATTGTAGAAACTTTACCCCCTGAAAATTTATAAATTTGCAGATTTTCTGCTCATTAAAATACAGAGTTTAGAGTTTGAACCTTTTATCGTGAACCTCTATGAATCTATTAATGTGTGGAATAATTGGATATTTAGGTAAAGGTGCAGCCCAAGAATCACTGATAGATGGTCTCAAAAGACTTGAGTATCGGGGTTATGATTCAGCAGGGGTTGCATTTCACGAAGGAAATGAATTTTCGATGGCCCGTGAAACAGGTAGGGTGAAGAATTTAGCGGAATCGGTTCATAAAAAGGCTTCTTCCTCTTCTCTTGGTATTGCCCATACCCGCTGGGCAACACACGGCGCGGTTACCGTTTCAAATACTCATCCTCATATGAGCCAAGACGGAAAATTTGTGATGGTTCACAATGGAGTGATTGAAAACTTTGGAACTCTTAAGAAATTTCTTGCGGGTAAAGGAATTAGTTTTGTTTCAGAAACTGATTCTGAGGTTTTATGCAATCTTATTGCCTATCATTATTCAGAATTACCGGAAGGAGAAGACAGGTTTATCGATGCAGTGCGCTCTGCACTTCCTCAATGCCGAGGCGCGTACGGGATTGCTGTGTTATGCTTGGATTATCCGGAAACTATGATTGGTGCAAGACGGGGTTCGCCCCTTGTTGTAGGATTGGGTGAAGATGCCAATTTTATTGCCAGTGATGCCTCGGCATTTGTGGGTCGTGCGAAAGAGGCAGTTTTCCTAAACGATGGCGAATTAGCCATTCTTAAAGGTAATGAGTTTCGGATTTCAACGATGGAGGGACAAGAAACCCAAGCAATTTCACATCCTGTTGAGCAGATCTCTGAAGAAGTCGAATTGGGGGATTATGACTCCTACATGGAAAAGGAAATATACGAGCAACCCAAGGCCTTAGAAAATACACTTCGTGGTCGATTTGGAGAAGATGGAACAACTGCGAAGTTAGGGGGACTGGAAGGGCACGAAGATGAGTTGCGAAACTTAGACCGCATTATTTTCGTTGCTTGTGGAACGGCTCGGCATGCATGCATGGTAGGCGAATATTTAATTGAAAAGTTAGCCCGTGTACCTGTTGAAGTTGAGCATGCGTCCGAATTTCGTTACCGGAATTCACCCAAAGCGGGAAATTCTTTGGTTATTGCAGTGAGCCAATCGGGAGAGACTCTGGACACTCTTGAAGCCGTTCGGGAGGCAAAAACAAAAGGTCTCTTAACATTGGGGATTACCAATGTTGTTGGCTCATCCCTCGCACGAGAGACTGATGGTGGAGTTTACCAACGTGTTGGCCCGGAAATCGGAGTTGCCTCCACCAAGGCATTTTCCTCACAGGCTTGCCTATGTGCGATGCTTGGGCTTGCTCTCGGTCGAATGCGCGACCTTTCACCAACGGATGGACAGGCCATTGTGGATGGACTGAATAAATTGCCAAAATTAGTCGAAGAAGTTTTGCAAAAGGGCGATCAAATTAAAGAACTTGCGACTAAGTATTCCAAGGCAGAACACTTGCTTTTTCTGGGTCGGCAAAGTCTTTATCCAGTTGCACTCGAAGGTGCACTCAAGTTGAAAGAGATATCCTATGCCCATGCTGAAGGTTACCCGGCAGCTGAATTAAAACATGGGCCAATCGCCCTTATTAATCCAGAATGTCCTTCTGTTTTTATTGTGGAAGGGACAGAACTCTCCTCAAAGACCATTGCGAATATGCAGGAAGTAAAAGCACGGAAAGGGCCTGTGCTAGCGATTGCACCTCAATCTGTGGAAATTCCTCCGGAAGCAGCGGATGACATTTTTCGTATTCCTGATGCTCATGAGGTAATTCGACCCATTTTAGCTAATTTACCTCTTCAACTATTTGCCTATCATTTTGCTCGACTACGGGGATTGGATGTCGATAAACCCCGTAACTTAGCCAAATCTGTTACTGTTGAATAAAACGATAAATCCCCTAAAATATTTATCTTTTTATTAGGAAATTTTAATTGCTGTTTTCCAGCAAGCAATTAATCTATTCTGCTTTTCTCCAATTGGCGGGATCAATTCCATAAAATTCTTGCAGTGCATTATAGATTGCAGGGCATTCCCTCTTCAATCTGGATCCGCGTTCAAAAAAAGCGGAGGTTCCGCAGGAAAAAAGTTCCGGTTTGTCTCCCTTGATGCTCTCATATCCACCATAGGCACGTATTGAATAGTTCTTTCCTCCTTCGTATGCTTGCATCAATTTTTTATGTTCGTTGTTTACTAATTCCTGCCATTGCTTGAAATCTTTTGAATTTCGTGAAACAGGAATACTTTGGGCAATTCCATCATCCGCAAAGTCAATTAAGTGAGCGAATTCATGCAATGTTAGATTGTGCCCATCTCTTGCTTTTTTAATGGATTGCTTCAAGTAATTCCAACTTAAGCTAATTTCAAATCGAGTTGCACTTCCTCGTGCATTTTTATTTCCATTTATTTCGTCCTCCCATAAATGAATTGCCTTGAGATGTCGATAGTCAGAAAGAGGTCGATTTACAATTAATAAACAAGCTTCTGCAGCAACTAGGATTTCCATTTCTTTAGTCGGCATTTCCCTCTTCATGAAAGTGATTGGAAATTCCTCAAGGAAACAAATGATCCTCTCTTCCCAGGGTGCGATCAAGTCTTTCGGTAACCAATGGTATAAACCAATGTTACTTTCAATGATAGACCTCTGTTCCGAAGTCAGTTCTTTCCCTTTTTTTTGTTTTAGTAAGTTGTCTAACAAAATACCGTATGGGTTGGTAGCCTTAATCGGTGACTTACCTAATGTTTTCTTTTCCTTTTTTCTAAAGAAAATTAAAGCAATGAGAGTTATAATTATGATGCAAATTAGTAAATAAAATTCATTCATATGTTGATTTTCGAAGTATTTTTTAAGCTTAGTATTATTAAGAAATTAGTTGATCAAGTCATTCTTGCGGACAGCGATTAATTTCTCTTTTAATTTTTTTCGAAAGGATTGGACTACAGGTAGGTATTTTAAAGTATCGGCGAGATTGATAAATTGTTGTGGATCTTGCTCCATTTCGAAAAGCTCGATTCCATTCCCGCCATGCTCGAAGCCACCATTCAATTTGTGTGGTAGATTTTCACCATATTGAATGAAAGCCCATTGTTTATTTCTAAGTAAAAAGCCCTTCCGCATGGGAGCGACTGAAAATGCTTCTTGGCGAACCGTATGGGAAGGATCATCAAGCATTTTTGAAATATCCTTTCCCTGCAACCTACTCTGCTCGGGTAAACCGGATAAGCTTGTAACAGTTGGGTAGAGGTCGAGTAATTCTACAAACGAATTACAGACAGCAGGCTTTTTACCTGGAACGCTTATTATTAATGGTACTTTTGCGGATTCATCCCGAAGGCTTACTTTGGCCCAGAAATCATGCTCTCCGAGGTGGAATCCATGGTCACTGGTGAAGATTACTATCGTTTTATCACGCTTCCCTGACTTTTCCAAAGCATCCATAACCTTGCCCACTTGGGCATCGAGATAGGCTACGGAGGCGTAGTATCCACCGACCGCTTTTTTTTGCCTTCGAATATCCATCTGCATGTTTTTACTGGTGCAGTAATTGATCCCGGCTTTGGGAATGTCATTCCAGTCGTCGGGGAACTTTTCGGGCAGAACCATATTTGAATATGGCTTGAAGGGTTTGTAATATTTTCTTGGCGCAACGAATGGAACATGGGGTCGCACGAATCCAACTCCTAGCCAAAAGGGTTTTTCCATATTTTCGTATTTCTTGATTAATTCGACGGCTTTCTTTGCAGTTTTGCCATCTGAATGAACGAGATCATCTCCATCCGCTTCAACCACAACAAAGGTGTTGCCTCCAACGACAGGTTTTTTTCCGTCTGGATTTTTTTGCAAAGTCTCTCCATCACCAGGTGCACGCCACTCCGGTCCTTTGCTGTTGTATTTCTCATCCCATGAAAGCAAATCATCTGCTCCGTCCTCGCCACTTTCAATTCCCCCCGGTACTCCCATGTGAAATATTTTACTGATCCGAGCTGCATGGTACCCATGATTTCGGAAGTGCTGGGACCACGTGCTCCGCTCCCCAATTTGAGGTCGAGGATTCTTGTACCCTAAGGCACCCGTTGCGTGAGGATAATATCCAGACATAAAGGATGCCCGCGAAGGGCCGCAATAAGTAGCCTGACAATAGGCTTGGGTGAATCGGGTACCTTGCTTCGCTAACTTATCAATGTTAGGAGTTTTGCAAATTTTGTTACCATAGCAGGATAGGGCAGTATAAGTTAAATCGTCAGATATAATGAATAAAACATTCTTTTTTTCGGAAGCATGGACAATAATTTGACAAAGAAAAAAACCGAGGATTGCCAGATTAAAACTTTGGTGAAAAATTATACTTTTCATGTGGGCACTCTTTTTTGATGAAATCAGGATGGCAATCATGAACTTTGCTTTAAACAAGAAATAGAATCGTTCTTGGACTTTGAGTTAGGACTTGTTATAAAAGAAACTTTAATTAATCCAATTCGACTCATGCCTTTAAGTAATTCTTCTATTATCACTGTTCAGCAGCACATTATGCGTGAACAAAAACGTTTTCCCGGTGCATCCGGGGAGTTTTCTTTCCTCCTTTCAGGAATTACTTTAGCCACGAAAATGATTCAGGCTCAGGTGAGGCGTGCGGGATTGACAGATGTGCTTGGTGAACATGGAGATATTAATGTTCAGGGAGAAATTCAGCAAAAATTAGATGTAATTTCCAATGAAGCACTGGTTCATTGCCTTAGTGCTCGGGAGAGTATTGGCGTTTTAGCGTCGGAGGAAAATGAGGAACCGATGCTTGTGCATAAAGGATCTGACGAAGCAAAATATGCTGTGGTTTTTGATCCCCTTGATGGATCTTCTAATATTGATGTTAATGTAAGTGTTGGTACAACTTTTTCTATTTTACGTAAACCTGATGGTGTGGCTATGGATAATCCCGAAAAATGGGTTCTTCAGCCAGGAAGTAAACAGATTGCAGCTGGTTATGTAGTTTATGGATCCTCCACTATTCTAGTTTACAGTGCTGGTCACGGAGTGCATGGATTTACTCTGGATCCTGCCATCGGTGCCTATGTATTGAGCCACGAAAATATGACAATGCCCGAGCAGGGAAAATATTACTCGGTCAATGAGGCTTATCGGGATGGTTTTCCTGCTCGCTATGGCGAGTATATTGATCGTTTGCGCTCCGGAGTACTTGGCGTGAATTATTCTTCCCGTTATATCGGTTCAATGGTTGCTGATTTTCACCGCACATTGCTTAAGGGAGGTGTTTTTCTTTATCCACCAACCAATGAAAATTCGGAAGGGAAACTGCGTTTGCTTTACGAAGCAAACCCGGTTGCCTTACTTGCGGAGCAGGCTGGAGGTATCGCATTGGACGGCGAAAGGCGGGTTATGGATATTGAACCCACCAGCATTCATCAACGCACCCCTCTTGTAGTTGGAAGCCGAGTTGAAATGTCAGATTTTGAACGATTTATTCAATCTAAAGAGTAAGGGTGGGTAACCCTAAAGTTGGGTTACGAAACTTATTCATCAAACAATCGGAATTTAAATCTTTCTTTTACGCAGGGTTTCGTTCATCAGTTGTTGAGCCGTGTGAAGTTGACGCTGAAATATAACAAATGAGTCGTCGGTTGCTAACTCTTCTGCGATTAGCTTTTTTGTGGTTTCCCTTCTGATGTCATGTAATTCTTTAGCAATTTCTTTAGCTCTTTTTTCGTCTACGCTGTCTATTAGTTCTGAGGTAATGGCATCCACTTTTTCGAAGTATTTGTCCAGACTGTCTTTTAAGCGCATCAGAATAATCTGCCGAATGGTTGTTGTTGCACCCCAAGCAATTGCAAGAATTGAGAGAATTAGGCCTATGGTTTCTGACCATTCCTGAAAAAAACTGGGTTCATTTCTGTCGTAATGTAACTCTGCACCTTCATGGATCGGAAATTGAATTTGATTTAAATCTTGAGGAGAGCCCATTTGGGCTAAAAGGGGGTGACTGCGGACGAGTGATGCTTTATTTTCAGCAATAAAATGTGTGAGCCAGAATATATCGTCATTTGATAAATTGTTTTGGCATGCAAGAACGACCCTGGTTCCTATGGTTGGGATTTTATTTTCGGGTAAACCTTTTCCTGGCGAAATGGGGTAAGCTCCGGATGGAATAACCGCTGGATGAATGTAAGGATAGACATATTTAGTATTTTCAGAAATATCTTTTCCTAAAAAAAGCAGTTTATGACCCCCTTCTTCAAGAAATTGTTTAATACTTAAGTTTCCTATCCCAGTAACTGCACATACTGCCTTGGTTTTCCCATTCTTTAGTGCAAGTAAGCCTGATTGAAGACTTTCTTTACGACAGGAAATATCTTTTCTTTTAATTCCCAATTGTTCCAAGGTTGCAAGAGCAAGATTTTCAGTTCCACCACCCTTTGGCCCAATTGAGATCGAACACCCTGATAATTCAGATATACTAGTTGTGTCCTCCTTGACAATGACATGCAAAACTTCTTCATAAAGGGTTGCAATGGAACGAATTTTTTCGTCTCCCTCAATGTCATTTTGTACAAGGCAAAGATCAGCAATCCCGTTACTGACCCTCGTTAAATTTTCCTTACTTCCTGAACTGCTTTGTATTTCTATTACTAGATCATTTTTCTTTTCGATTATTTTTTTTAAGGATAGCGCCACCTCGTTATACTTACTATTGGGTTCACCGCCCGAAATAATCCATTTCTTTTTGGATGGGGTATCCATTAGGAAGTACCCTCCTAATACAATAACTGCTGTAAATAGTACTACAACTGAACTTATTTTAAAAGTTTTCATGTAAGATTATAAAATAAAAAAAGAGAACAGTCTTAATCATTTTTTCGGGAAAGAAAGTTATTGGGTGTCAAAATTAAATTAAATCGTCAGATTTAGGTAATATCCGTTGTGAGAGTATATAATGTTAATTTCATATAATTAAATTGAACTCGTTACAGAAAACCATTCGTTTTTATTGATGACTGATAATTCGCAATCTGACCATGTTTTATTCATGCGTCTACTTTCAAAGCATGAACCATCTGTTCGCGCCTATGTGCGGGCTGGAGTTTTTGCTTATCAGGATGTTACTGAAATCATGCAAGAGGTTAGCATAGTTGCTTGGAACAAATTCGACCAACTTAGTAATCCGGAGGATGGGTTTGGTAAGTGGATGTGCGTGATTGCCCGTTATGAAATTTTGAAGTTTCGACAAACGAAAGCAAGGGACAAAATTGTATTAGATGATAGTGTTGTTGAAAAGTTGCTTAATGAGGGAATCGAGGGCGACTCGGTTAGGAGCAAGTGGATTGAAGCTCTTGATCGTTGTTTGGAAAAACTTCCTGCCCAAAAAAGAAGTCTTATTTTACAAGCCTATGATCCCGCAAATTCGATCAAGGACTTAGCAAAACAGTTACGAAAAACCCCCGATGGGCTTTACCAACTTTTACGACGTATCCGAGTTGGGTTGGCAAGTTGTGTGGAAAAAACGATGGCGAAGGATTCGAAATCATCTTTTAATTTTTCGGCAAATCATTAACCAAAGCGGAGAGTTCACGAGTAAATGAAAAATAACCATAAAGAAATTATTGAAAAATATTTCGTTGGCTCTTTGTCCCAGGATGAGCGGTCAAAGTTAAATGAAATTTTGGATTGTGATATTGAAGCCAGAAATTTCTTTCGGTTAATGGCAACGGTTGAAGAAGGATTGGCAGAAAAATCTGAAGGACCGGTATCTTTAACTCCTAATCAAAATACTCGCCTTCATTTTCTTGTTCGATTTCTGCCTTGGGCGATTTCTGCTGCAGCCGCAGTGATCATATTTTTTTTAGTGAATGAAAGGAAAACCTTTATTAATGAAATCGAGCAAACCGAAGAATTAATTGAACAGCCTTTTGTTGCTACGGTTCTCAATCAAGTAAACTCCAAATTCACTGCTGGTATGACACCTGTTGATTCTCAGTTCAGAATTGGAAGGTATGAACTTGAGAACGGGATCGCACACATTCGATTCTCAAATGGTGCAGATTTATTTATGAGTGGATCCGTTCGTTTTGACATCAAAAGTGATCTTTTGGTTGTCCTTCATCGAGGAAATGTACGCGCGGTAGTCCCTGCAATGGCGAAAGGTTTTACAATTTCCAGTCCAGGAGTTAATTATGTGGATTTGGGGACTGAGTTTGGGTTGTCGGTCGATGGAGAGACTGGAGTTAGCAAATTGCATGTATTTGATGGGCAGGTTAATGCAAGGGACCCAGGGTCCAAATTATTACTTTCTGAAGTTACGGAAGGTCAGACCGTAAAATATGCCAATGGAGTAATTGAACATTTAGAAAAGATGGATACTGAAATTTTTATTGAACCTGGCTCCATTGGTTTTCTTCGTTGGCGTCAAAATTTCAATAAAATTATTTCGGATCCTGATCTAATTGCCTGTTTTTCTTTTGATTCTTTTGAGTCCGAGTCCAGTACTCTTCCAGAAGGTTTGAAAACTGAAAGTAGGGGAAACAAATTAAAAAACTTAAGTAAAAACTCAATCGTTTCTGATGGAATTATTTCAAATGCGCGCTGGGTTACAGGCCGATGGACTGAAAAGAAAGCACTACTTTTTGATCGAAATGAAGATTTTGTGGAGTTGGATATTGCTGGAGAATTTGATGAACTTACCTTTTCTTCTTGGGTCAAGATAGATAGGCGCGACACGACTCTTAGTCCAATATTTAACTCTAATGGCTGGAGCCCTAATAATGTGCATTGGCAAATTTCACGTCTCGGTCATTGCTGGATTGGCATTCATGGTCGAGGAATTGTTGAAACTGACTACAAATATACTACACCGATAAACAAATGGATCAACTTGGTTGCTGTCATTTCATCCAAGCAAATGGAAACGCGATCCTATTTAAACGGTACAGTTATTTCTCTTCATAAATTAAAAAATAAATTCAAATTGGTCCCAGGGAAATCTAGGTTAGGCGGATGGAATCCTGAAGGTGTTAAGGTGGTTACCAATCGAGCATTACGTGGAAGAATGGACGAGTTTTGTATATGGAAGCGAGCATTATCAGAGATCGAGATTCGTGGTCTTTTGGATGGAATGCAGCCGGTAACATTATGGCAGGGGGGGAGTTTTGAGCACCCTAATTTTAAGAATTTAAACAAATGAATCAAGTAACTGAAAATTGGTTTGAAGTCATATCACATAAAAGTGGCTTGTTTGATAATATTGTGGCAGCTGTTGAGTTTAGCAAAGAAACAAATGTTGGCTTGGTACAGAAAGGTGAAATCTTGGTAAGTGAAAAACTTGATATCATTCCGGATGAATCACTCAAGGGGCATTTAGCAAGAGTTATTCATTCTCTAGGTATGCTTTGCAAAAATCATGGGATTAAAATTACAGAATGTATTGGCCTTTGTTTCTGCATGGATGGAATAGTTGACAACCGAAGTATGACCCCCTTGTCGAAATCCAAATATTCTGAGGAGATGCATAATTTCAATTTCAAAGAATGGGCAATGGTAAACACTGGCTTGAAGTTGCGAATGGAAAATATTACACGAGCAGAACTTCTTGGTGAATGGAGTTATGGAGCGGGTAAAGGTTGTGAAAATATTTTACAGTTTTCCATCGGAAATCGAATTGCAACATCGGTCATTATGAATGACGAAGTTTTGGTCGGACGGAATTTTTCACAAGGACTTTTAGGGGGACATGTAATTGTTAAACAAAATGGGCGTAAATGTAATGCACCCTGTAATTCAACGGGCTGTTTGGAAAGCGAAGCTTCGGAAAGGGTTCTTCTTCAATTAGCCAAAGAACATAAATTGTACGAGGAAAGCAGCTTGCGGAATGAAAGTGCAATCGGTTTTCCTGAACTCCGTACGCATATTGAAAATGGGGATGATTGTGCAAAACAAATTCTTGATCATTGTATAGAATATTGGGCACTTGGACTCGTTTCATTAGCTCACCTTTTTGAACCTGAACTTATCATTCTTGGGGGTAAACTTGTTCATGAGGATGATTCAATACTTCAATCTATACGAAGCGTTTTTGACCAAAGGGTCTGGGAGGAAAGAAGAGGTATGAAAATTTCTAAAAGCTCTTTACCCGATGCCGGAAGTTTTAGGGGTGCCTCATATATATTTGAAAACCAAATCAAAGATCGAGTTGCGTCATGAATTGCCCTCAGATGTTTTAATTTATTATTACAGAGTTATACAAGTTTAGAGCTAGAATTTACAATACAAGAGACAAATTAACATGTTAGGATGAACTTTTGTGAAATAAATACTTTCTATATTTCATTATATATTAACGATCCCAAATTTTTAACTATTATAATATGATTTACCCGCAAGGCTTCATCACCCCATTAGTAAACTATGAAAATGTCTTAAGTTGCTCGGTCTAAGATATTGTATATTTTTGACAGACAAGATATCTCATGCGTTTAATTTTATTCCTTACTTTTATACTTCCACTCTCCCTTTTTGCAGAAGAAAGGATTGATTTTAATACTCAAATCAAATCTCTCCTTTCGAATCGTTGTATTGCCTGTCACGGGCCGGATGAGGAAAATCGTGAAGCCGGATTGAGACTTGATACTTTTGACGGTGCAACAAGAGATTTAGACGGATATTCTGCCATCGTGCCCGGTGATCCGAAGGAGAGTGAAATGATCTTCCGGATCAGTTTGCCAGCAGATGACGAGGAGGTCATGCCTCCTAAGGGTAAGGGTAAGCCCATTACCGATCAAGAGGTTGCTTTACTTGAAAAATGGGTCGCACAGGGAGCGGAATACGATAAGCATTGGTCGTACAAAAAACCGCACCGTACTGAAGTACCGAATGGGATACATCCTATCGACCACTTTATTTCCGATCGTCTACAGAAGGAGGGACTTACCTTTAGCCACCAGGCTGATCGAAGAACCCTAGCTCGTCGTGTATCCTTGGATTTGATTGGATTACCACCATCGATCGATGAATTAAATGCTTTTTTGGGAAATAAAAGTGCGGAAGCTTATCAAAATTTTGTCGATGGGCTGATGGTTCGTCCGGAGTTTGGGGAACACTGGGCAAGAATGTGGTTGGATCTTGCACGCTACGCTGATTCGGCCGGGTATGCAGATGATCGTGCCCGTACGATTTGGGCCTTTCGCGATTATGTGATAAAAGCTTTCAACCAAAACTTACCCTTTGACCAGTTTACAATTGAGCAGCTGGCTGGTGACTTACTTTCTGAGCCGACCGAACAGCAAATCATTGCCACCGCCTTTCATAGAAATACCCAGACCAATAACGAAGGGGGAACGAACGATGAGGAATTTCGGAATGTCGCAGTTGTCGACCGAGTAAATACAACCTTTGCCACCTGGATGGGAACAACTATGGCTTGTGCTCAGTGTCATACTCATAAGTATGACCCGATTACCCATAAAGAATATTTTCAGATTTTTGATATTTTTAATCAAACGCAGGATTCCGATAAACGTAACGAACAGCCAACCCATAGTGTTTTTAGTGATACTCAGAAAAAGCAAATTACGAATTTAGAGAATGAAATCAGTCAATTAGAAAACTCACTTAAATCCCCCTACAGAAACACAAAACTAAAGGGGGAACTGTCGTCTTGGGAAAAAACTTTAAGCGACACTAATTGGGAAGTTTTAGTCCCTACTCAAGCCAAGGCGACTTCGGGGGCGAATCTTGACATAGCCGCGGATGGATCTGTTTTAGCTTCTGGAGTAAAGAAAGTAATCGATGATTATCAACTTAGACTACAGACGACCTTAGACAAAATATACGCTCTCCGATTGGAGCTTTTAACGGATGTTTCCTTGAATGAAAAGGGACCGGCTAGAAACCATAATTTGGTTTTGAATGAAATTATTTTGAATTCAATGGGTAGGGGAGGATCTCAAAGTTTGGCCAAGACTGGACAGTTTGTGAGGATTGAATTACCCGGTAAGGATCGTATTCTTCATGTGGCCGAGGTGCAGGCATTTGTCGGGCAGGAGAATGTCGCACTTAAAGGTAATGCAAAACAGAGCACCACTGGTTATGGAGGTTTTGCAAAACTTGCGATTGATGGAAATACAGACGGTGATTTCCATAATTCGAAAAGTGTAACTCACAACGCAAATGGGGATGCGGAAGCGTGGTGGGAGGTTGACTTAAGAAAAGAATATGACCTAACCAAGCTTGTTGTTTGGAATCGTACGGATAGTGGATTACAACCTCGCTTGGATGGCTTTCGTTTACAGGTGCTTAATTCTGATCGTGAGATTGTTTGGGAGAAGACATTTAGCAAAGCACCCAAAAAGGAAACGGCTGAATCTTTGGACGGTGCGCAAGTCGCTCAATTTGTGAAAGCCAGTGCCACTTTTGAACAGGGGAAATTTGAAGCTTTTAAAGCGATCGATGGTGATTTTAAACAAAATTCGGGCTGGGCCATAGCAGGTGGGCAAGGCCGAAACCATTCAGCTGTATTTATTACGGATAAACCTGTTGCAGGCGGGCAAATTGAAATTCGCCTTGTTCAAAATTATCCTAATCATGCGATTGGGAAGTTTCGTATTTCTGTAACCGGTAACTCAAATCCAGCTCCAGCAATTCCAGGAAAAATAAAAAACATTCTCAATATTAATCCTTCAGCCAGAACTTCAATTCAGGAAAAGGAGATCATGAGTTACTTTCTAAAGAATGGAGCAGAAGCCAAAAAAATTACCACTCAAATTGCAACACTTCGCAAAAAGGTTAGCAGGATTAAACCACATACAACGGTACCCGTTCTCAAGGCAGTAGCCGATGCAAATCAAAGAAAGACATTTGTTCATCTACGAGGATCATACCTCAGTCATGGTCCTCTGGTAAAAGCGGGTTTTCCTTCTTCCCTGACTCCAGCCTTGAAGGGCGTCGCCAATCCTACTCGTTTGGATTTAGCAAAATGGATAATCAACGAAAACAACCCACTCACTGCCCGGGTTTCCGCCAACCGGTTTTGGGAAAAGATTTTTGGTGTAGGATTAGTTTCAACCAGTGAGGAATTTGGTTCGCAGGGCGAACTGCCATCCCATCCGCAATTACTGGACTGGCTCGCCACTGAATTTGTTCGAATGGAGTGGGATATGAAAGCGTTTATCAAGTTGCTGGTTACTTCGAAAGCCTATCGACAGTCCTCTCATGTCGCGGATGAAATGGCTGCAAACGATCCTGCGAATCGATTACTTGCCCGAGGCCCCCGAGTTCGGCTTTCAGCGGAGATGGTTCGAGATCAGGCGCTTGCGGTTTCTGGATTGCTAAGCAAAAAAATGTTTGGCCCCCCTGTTCGTCCACCGCAACCCGATATGGGCATCAAAGCCGCATTCGGCGGAGGGATTGATTGGAAGACCAGCGAAGGGGAAGATCGTTTTCGAAGAGGAATATATACCAATTGGCGACGCTCCAACCCTTATCCTTCGATGGCCACTTTTGATGCGCCTAACCGAGAGGTTTGTACGGTCCGTCGTGGCACTACTAATACTCCACTGCAAGCCTTGGTCACCATGAATGACCCGGTATATGTAGAGGCTGCTCAGTCATTGGCCCGAATTATGATCAAGTCTGCTAGTTCTTTGGAAAAACAAATTAGTAATGGCTTTAAAATTTGCCTGTCACGAGAACCCCAAAAGCCAGAACTCGATCGCTTACTTGCATTATTTCACCAAGTCAAAAAGCGTTACCTCAATGACGGTGGACTTGCCACCAAAATGGCCACGGATCCGATTGGCCCTGCTCCCAAAGATTTTAATGTCGTTGACCTGGCCGCACTAACCGTAACTGGCAATGTACTTCTTAATCTCGATGAGATGATGATGAAAAGATAAGCAATACCCTCATAACACTTTATTTATGAATCCCGCATTTGAACAAATTCAACTTAACACTCGTCGCCATTTCTTAAAAAATTGTGGTGTAGGCTTAGGGTCTGGTGCATTGGCTCAACTTCTTTCCCCTGATGCCTTTGGGTTAAAAGCTCCCGAAAACCCATTGCTCCCTCGTAAATCACATTTCAGTTCCAAAGCAAAGAGGGTAATTTATATCCACCTGACTGGTTCTCCACCCCATTTGGATTTATGGGATTATAAACCAGAACTTGTAAAACGTACCGATCAAGAATGCCCAGATGAGTTCATTAAGGGTAAACAATTCGCATTCACTTCAGGTACTCCCAAGTTAATGGGCACACCGCGTACATTTTCTCAGCATGGAAAGTCTGGTATGTGGATGTCAGATGCAATTCCTCATTTGCATCAGCATGCCGATGACCTTTGTGTGATTAAATCCATGCACACCGATCAATTTAATCATGCACCGGCAGAATTATTTGTGCATACTGGTTTCCCTCAACCAGGGCGTCCTTCTTTTGGTGCTTGGACGACTTACGGATTAGGTTCGGAGAATCAGGATCTTCCAGGCTATGTTGTTTTGATATCCAGTGGAACTCAGCCAAATGGTGGAAAGAATTCATTTAGTGCTGGGTTTATTCCTTCAGTCTATCAAGGCGTTCAGTGTCGTTCAAAAGGTGATCCTGTTCTATACGTTTCTAATCCTCCGGGTATGGATCGCAGTCTTAGGCGAGCAAGTTTGGACGCCTTACGGGATTTGAATCAAAAAGCGGCGGAAGATTTTGCTCACCCTGAAACCCTCACGCGCATCGCTCAGTACGAATTAGCTTATCGGATGCAGGCTTCCGTTCCCGATGTGATGGATATTTCCAATGAGTCTCAAAAGACCTTGGACGCCTATGGTGCTGAAGTGGGTGGTGCCAGCCTTGGGAATAATTGTTTACTGGCACGCAGGCTTGCTGAAAAGGGCGTTCGGTTCGTACAGTTGTTTGACTGGGGTTGGGACTATCATGGGACCAATCCAAAGGAGGATATTCGGGATGGCTTGACCCGGAAATGTGCCACAATGGATAAGCCGATATCCGCACTTATTCAGGACTTAAAGGAACGTGGGTTGTTTGATGAGACATTAATTATCATAGGTGGCGAATTTGGTCGCACTCCATTTCGTGAAGGCCGCACTTCAAAAGGTAAAGTATTGGGGCGCGATCACTTCCCGGATTGTTACACCATGATTATGGCCGGAGGAGGAGTAAAAGGTGGTCATGTTCATGGAGAATCGGACGAACTTGGATTCAGTATCACCAAAGATCCGGTACATGTTCACGACCTTCAGGCTACATGGATGCATCTGCTTGGCTTTGATCATGAACAATTGACCTATCGTTTTCAGGGACGCGACTACCGCCTGACCGATGTACACGGTCATGTGGTGAAAGATCTAATTGCATAGACAATTAGTTCGAGCAGCTTTTGCTCTTCAATATTGTTCTAAATAATCTCTTCGATAGCCTTATTTATAATCCCATCATGCATTCTCCCATATCATTTATATTCTTTCTCTTTCCTATTCTGGTCATTTCCGTTTTTGGACAAGTGGTCATCAATGATTTTCGGTTACAAGATCCCGAGCTGGAAGTCACCTTGTGGGCAGAATCTCCGCTTTTGTATAATCCGACAAACATGGATGTGGATGCTGCCGGTCGGATTTGGGTTATGGAGGGAGTAAATTATCGTAGGAGTAGTACCCGAAAAGAGGGCGACCGTGTGGTCGTTTTGGAGGATACCAATTTGGATGGAATAGCGGATAAATCTACTGTTTTTATTCAAGACCCCGAACTGGTCGCACCCATGGGGATCGGGGTGATCGATAATGTGATCTATGTATCCCAGACCCCGCACATTATTAAATACATCGATGTGAACCGAAACTTAGTTTTCGACAAAGGGGACAAAAAAGAAATCTTTCTTACCGGCTTTACTGGTAGTAATCATGATCATTCCACTCACTCAGTAATTGGTGGGCCGGATGGTAAATTATATTTTAACCAAGGAAATTGCGGGGCTAAAATAACCGATGGGGACGGTCGAACTTTTTATATTGGTAGTTTTTACTACAACAAAGGTGGGCCTCAGGTCGGGTGGAATCTAGACCCAACGACTTTCGCAGGAAAAAGAAGTGATGACGGGCATGTTTGGGTGTCCGGTTTTACGGGTCGGATCAATCCTGATGGTACCGGCATGGAGATTGTCGGTCATGGCTATCGAAATAGCTACGAGCAAATTTTCACTTCGTTTGGGGACATGTTCCAAAATGATAATGATGATCCACCAGCCTGTCGGACAAGTTTTGTTCCAGAGGGTGCTTTTTTTGGCTTTTGCTCGGAAGATGGAAAATTTGGATGGTCAGCGGATCGTATTGCTGGCCAAACCACCGCCGAAGCGGAGTGGCGAACTCATTTGCCGGGAAGTTTTCCACCAGGCGATGTTTATGGAAGTGGTTCTCCGACGGGAATCACCTATTATGAGAACGGTTCCTTGCCTAAAAGATATGAAGGTTCTCTCTTCTCCTGCGAACCCGCTAAACGGCAGATTTTTCGTTATGTTCCAAAACCTGATGGGGCAGGGTACAAATTGGAACGGGAAGTTTTTATAAGTCGGCAGGGAAAGGATCGATTATGTGGTGCTTTTTCAGATATTTTAGTAGGGACTGATGGGGTACTTTATATCGCAGATTGGTATGATCCTGTCGTTGGTGGACACGGTGCGGCCGACCGTAAACATATAGGTAAGATTTACCGGATCGCACCCAAGGGATTTAAATCCAGTAAGCAGGTTCCAAAAACGGCAGAAGAGATGCTGGTCAGTCCGGCCCATAATGTCCGGTTTCATGGATTTCAAAAGCTAAAGTCGCAAGGCCAGTCTGCTTTTTCCAAGGTAAAAAAATTACTGAACAGCAAATCCCCATGGTTGGCTAGCCGAGCCATCTGGGTTTTACCTCATCTAGGCAAGGAAGGACATGCTGAATTGGAGAGAGTGGTATCGACGATGGGTTTCAGTGACTTTCGGTATCGTGCTGCGGCATTGCGGAGTGCCTTGCGATATGATCGGGAAAACTTGGGCTTTCAATTAATACAAAATCTCAGAAGGGATGAGTCATCTCATGTCCGGCGTGTTGCCCTGACCCATCTTCGGGATTTCGCCTATGAAAGAAAAAAAGAGGTTTTGCTCGATCTCATTATCGTTGGTTCGCTGGAGGATCGCACTTATTTGGAATCCGTTGGTTTGGCTGTGGATGGATCGGAAGATGAACTATGGTCCGATTATTGTAAACTTCGTGAAATCTCCAGTCCCAAAGACTGGGATAGGCAGGCTCACCTCCTCGCTTGGCGGTTACACGGGGATACTATGATCGAAGACTTGGTTGAGCGAATGCTAATGGATGATTTGTCTGATAAACACCGAATGGAGTTGGTTGCTTCCTTGGCCATGAATCGTTCGAAGCATGCATTCGAGGGAATGAAAAAAGTTTTTATGGAATCCAAAAACGAAGGAGTTAAAGACCTGGCTAAACAGTTTCTTGTAAAAGGAATGGTACATCGTTGGAAAGAGCATCCAGTGCGGGATTTTTTGGTAGCTCAGAAGATTATTGATTCAAAGCCAAAGCCACTCGTTCAAGTACCAGGAGTGAAAAAAGAGGAGGGTGTGCTCAAGGTATCGAATGTGCTTAAGTTAAAGGGAGATATAAAACGCGGAAAGATATCCGCGGCCCGTTGCTACAGTTGTCATCAGTTTGATCAGGTTGGGGTGGAGTTTGGTCCTAACCTGAAAGGGTGGGGGCAAGGTCGGTCGATCGAGGAGATTGCCCGGGCAATCATTCATCCGTCTGCTGGAATCGCGCATGGCTACGAAAGCCAAGAGGTCACGCTTGAACCTAACTGGAAAGAACGCAAAAACTTTTGGAGAATCAATGGTATCATAACTTCCGAGAGTGATCCTTTAACCATTCGTAGTGCTGGTGGTTTAGTCCAAAAGATTCCGAGTCATGAAATTCATTACATTCAACCGGTAAGAAACTCTCTTATGTTATCTGCCCATCAATTAGGCATGTCCGAGCAGGATGTCGCAGATATGGTGGCTTATCTCAAAACTTACTAACTATTCAATCTTATGAAAATTAAAAAGATATTATTTTGCCTCGGTGCAGTCTTTTTGCACGCCCTTTTACCTGTTCTTGCCCACGATTCACACAAGGGTCTTCAACACTGGGAAATACCCAGTGTGGATCCGGATCGTATAGTACTTACTTTTCATGGCGATCCTGCAACCTGTCGTGCCGTAACCTGGCGAACGGATAAGAGCATCACTAAGGCGGTTGCTGAGATTGCGATAGCCGGGGTAAATTCCAAGTTTACTAGTGATGCAGAGGAGGTCGTTGCTACAACGGAACCCTTCGATCTTGGTCAATATAAAAGCAACTCTTCATTGATCGTTCATTATCATAGTGTTCGTTTTCAAGGATTAAAGCCAGACACTCTCTATGCTTATCGGGTGGGCGATGGATCCAAAAATTGGTCGGAATGGATTCAATTTCGTACGGCGAAGTCAACTTACTCTCCCATACAATTTGTATATTTCGGCGATGCTCAAAACGATATCTTGGATCATTGGTCAAGAGTGATTCGCATGGCATACCAAACGGTTCCCCATGCTTCATTCGCGATTCATGCAGGTGATCTTGTAAATAATGCTCATCGTGACCATGAGTGGGCTCAATGGTTTAAGGCTGGTGGATTTATTCATAGTCAATGGACCGCCATTCCTGCTGTAGGGAATCACGAGTTTTCACCTATTGCAAGACTACCGATAGGAAAGAAGAAAGTTTCCATTCAATGGCGTCCTCAATTCACTCTACCTGTGGAAAAAAGTTTAGATCCATCCTTGTATGAAACGGTTTATACCGTGGATTACCAGGATCTTCGAGTTGTTGTACTGAATTCAAACGATAATTTGGAACAACAGACAAAATACCTCGAAGCAAAACTAAAAAACTGCACGGCTAAGTGGAAGATCTTAACTTGTCATCATTCCGTATTTTCTCCGGCTAAAGGTAGAAATTTCCAGTTTGCACGGGACCACTGGAAGCCACTGCTGGATAAGTATAATGTGGATCTTGTGCTTAATGGGCATGACCATACTTATGCCAGGGGACACGTTCCTGTCCGCACAAGTGACAAGGAGGGGAACAGTGAACTTGGGACAGTTTATGTTACTTCCGTTTCGGGTCCTAAGCAATACGGGCTCGATCGTAAACAAATTCAAAGCTATAAAGCCGATGGTTATCGGTCCGATAAAACAGCGGAACAAACGCAGTTTTTTCAGGTAATTACGATTAAGGATAACACCTTAAGTTATGTTGCTTATACAGCCTTGGGAGACGAATATGACCGGGCAACAATAACCAAGGACTTTACGACTGGTAAGAAATTCCTGAAAGATTAATTCAGGAAGCCAAGACCTCTTTCATTTCGCCATTACTGTCTGCAAAAGAATCCGCTTTTGAACCAAGCTGTTTTTGGATGGTGACAAACAAATTGGAAAGCGGAGTATTGTTATCAAATTGGAGATACTGTCCGTGCTCGTATCCCATATTCTTTCCACCGGCGAGGACAAGCGGATAGTTGGTGTTGTTATGGGTTTTACTGTTACTGCTTCCATAGAGAAGACAGGTATTATCGAGCACTGAGCCATTGCCTTCCGGCATTTCAGAAAGGCGATTAAGCAGGTAGGTAAAGCATTTAGTCTGATAGAGATCCCACTTACCCTTATTTTCAGCACCCACTCCTTTCCCTGCTCCATGGGCAAGACCGTGGGCATCCTTCGGGAAACCAAGAAGAGAGGGGAACTTATTGGCGATGGAAATAGCGCCATGCATGCTTGCTAATTGGTAAGTAATAAAACGGGTGGAGTCAGTCTGAAAGGCAAGGGCAATCAGATCCAACATAGTGTAAATTAATTTTTCCGGTGTCTCATTGTCAGCATCCAGGCTTAGTCCTTCGGCATTTACTTTTGGTCTGGGGACATCGAGCCATTGTGCAGAACGTTCCACATCCTGTTCGATTTCACGAACGGAAGTTAGATACTGATCGAGTTTGTCCTGGTCTGTCTTGGCTAACTTGCGGTGCATGGATTTTGCCTCGTCAAGTAGAAGATCAAGATGGCTCCCGGTTCGGGTGAGACCCTTTCTCTGAGCATCAATGGATTCACCACTTAGACCAAAAAGCCTTTCGAAAACGATCGCTGGACGATTGAAGGAAGGAATAGGTTGGCCTGTGTTGGAAAAGGACAGGGTATTGGCTCGGGTGGGCATGCCGGTTCCACCATCAGAGGATAGAGCCAAGCTGGAAAACCGTGTTTCTGATCCGAGACGATGGGTGTGTGCCATGAATTGGTCCAATGAAATAGAGTTTTTCAATCCGTTCGCCTTTAGGCTCATTTCCTCTCCAGTGAGAAAAGTGTCGCCGCTGTCATGTCCCCCTATTCTTTTTACTTTTGGGTGGCAAAGGCCACCCAAGACCGTCACTTGATCACGAAATTTATTGAGTGGCTCTAAGGATTTATTGAAAGTGAAGTTCTTTCCCTCACCTTGGGGAAACCAATTCCAATGACTGAATTCGCTATCCTGATTGGGGAGACTGACTCCGTATGGAAAATAAATGGAGCAAAACCTTTTGGGTGTTTGAGGAGAAGATGAGCCGGCAAATGATTCCATCCAAGGTAAAGCCATACAGATTCCAGATGCCTTGAGCATAGTTCTTCTATTCATCTTTGATTTACCCAATATCTTCATGTCTTTAGGATGTTTTATACATATCTTTAATGCCAACGGAAAGTTTCGCTAAGAACAATATTTTTAAGAAGACCCGATAGACGAAATCTGTTTTTAACGAATTCATTTTTCAACTCATTTACCAAAATTTCATCTTCCAAGGTTAAAGATCTACCTAATGCGTAGGTCAGAACTTTCGAACAGAAGGCATGTGCAAACTGATCTTTCCGATGCGAAAGAATAAATTTTTGTAATTCTTCAACTCCATCCACGGGATGATTCCCAGGTAAGATGGTGTCAGAGGTGATTGGCTTTTTGTGAACAGTTGTTTCTTCTCTTTTGAGTCCGACAGCACTGTATTCTTCCAACGCTATCCCCCATGGGTCCAGTGTTCTGTGGCAATCATTACAGGATTCTTTCTTTCGATGGAACTCAATTTGTTCGTGAAGGCTGAGTTTTTCAAAATCCTTCACGCTTTCTTCGATTCCGGGGACATCCGGTGGTGGTGGTTTGGGTGGGTCGTGGAGGAGCCGTTCGCGAACCCAGACTGCCCGGCGGATTGGATGAGATTCTGCACCGTCTGAGCCGGAAAGATGAATGGAGGCGTGTCCTAGAATACCTCCGGCACGGTTTGTCCCTTTGAGGGAGGTTCTTTCGAACCGTTGAGATTTGGGCCCCTCCACTCCATAATGTTTTGCCAACCGAGCGTTTAGCATAGTGAAATCGGCATCGATTATTTGTGTCATGGGTTCATCTTTTTTGAAAATTTCTTTAAAAAATTCAAGACTCTCAGCCTGCATGTAAGGTTTCAGTCTATTATCAAAATTTTTGTGATATCTCGGGTTAACCGCGACCCGGTCAACTCCGCCCAGATCAAGCCATTGTTTGCTAAATTCTTCGGCAAACCTATTGACCTTCCGATCGTTCATCATCCTTTGGACTTGTGCGGCAAGAACTTTTGGGTCGTGGAGTTTATCTTCGTCGGCCAGTGCCCGAAGTTCAACATCAGGCATAGAAGACCAAATGAAATAGGACAGGCGTGCTGCCAGTTCATGAGTAGAAAGTTTTGAGGGCTTGCTTTCGTTTGGTTTTAGTTCACTCAGGTAGATGAAATTAGTGGATGCGAGGCTGGTGGCGAGGGTCTCTCTGAGAGCATAAATAGACGAGTTCTCATCTCTGCTGATTTTTTTGAAATGCTGAAACCACTTCTCGGCTGTCTGAGAATCAATGGGTTTTCTCCAAGCTTTTGTAAGGAATCTTGATAAGACTAATTTTGCAGTTCGCTCATTATTCAAATCTTCTTCAGGAAGGATAATTTGCTGATGAATTTTTGAAGGCCAGGATGAATAGTCGTTGGCGACAAACTCAACTGATTCAATAATGATTTTAGAAAAGTTTGGATCTTCCGGATAGTAGTTTGTTTTTTTCTTTTTTATCTTCCCTTTCTTATCTTTAGTCTCAGTTATTTTTTCCAATTGTTTGGGAAGAGGATTTCCGTCATCAAGTGAGTTTCTAAAAGTAAGAACTCCATTGATTTTATCATCAGGAACATTGGCCAGAGTCATTGGAAATAGTTTAGCGTACGAGGAAATTTCGTAAGTTTTCGTTTCGTTAGAATCTATTTCTACTTCTGGTAGAGATCCCTGAATGTTCAATGTCAGACCTGATACAAAAAAGCCGTAGGAACCTTCGAGGATAGGAGATGGGTAACCAGGTCTTTTTTCGCTGCGTGCCTTAATTCTAATGGTGAACCTTCCTGATTTAGGAGGTTGTTGAAAATTTCCGTGCCAGTAATTTACCCTTCCTAAGCGATGGTCTGATTTCCCCACATATAATTTGCTGCTAGGACCGCGGATATTTCCCTTGTTCCATTTTACTTCGGAAACTTTGACTGTTGGTTCCTCCTCCTCATTTAAAATTAATTGGAAGGCTTTGCGGGCAGTCTTCAGGTAGTGCTCGATTTGCAGGGAAGACATTCCCAATACTTTTCCGTTGTTTAGAAACCCGTCTGGTGAAAGAGGGTCTCTTGCTAAGCCATCGACATAATCCATTTTAAATCCCAGCAGATCTTCCATAGTATACTGATATTCAGTCCGGTTTAACCTTCTGATAACGGCTTCGCTTTGTTCGCCCTTAATTTCCCGCAAGGCTTTCTCTAGGTTTGAGTCAATCCATTCAGTGATCAGTTTTCGTTCTCCCTCGGAAAGAGGATTTTCCTCCTCGGGAGGCATTTCCCCCAGTTTGATCTGATCCGATGCATCATGCCAGGTCTCGGCGGCAGTCCGGTCTTTTAGAAAGTCGATTGAAAGAGTGTCGAAACGCACATCCCCTTTTTGCTTCTCGGGTCCATGACATTGGATACAATGTTTTTCGAGTGCCGGAAGTACTTGGGCTTGATAACTTACTGAGCTAATCTCCTTTCCCTGAATGGAATGCAGAAAAAACAATGCAGGGAAAAATATCCGATAATATTTAAACAATGATTGCATTCATTACTATCTGAAATTGAAAGCCTTCAATAAAGTATAAAGAAGAAAAAATAAGATTTTTATAAAGCAAGGTTGATAAAAAATATGAAAAAAAAGGGATAAAAGAAGTGATATTTTCTATTAACCTTATATTATTAATACACATGAAGTTTAATCGAAGAGATACGATCAGGCAGTTAGCTCTGGGCGCGGGTGCCGCTTTTTCTGGGGCATTATTCCCCCATTCTGCTTTTGCCTCCGTTTCCGGTTCCGCTCCCAAGCGGGTAATTTTCTTTCTTCAGAACCAAGGATTTGAGCCGGGTACCTGCA
>NZ_CAXLMO010000002.1:0-23532 GCF_964187635.1 Candidatus Seribacter sulfatis
TCGCCTCAATTTAATATAAAAAAAGAGAAATAAAAGGACACTTGCAGCAAGACCAACCAATGGCGTTTCAATCCCACTTACGAACCGTTCCTCCCAAATGACTTGAGTTTGCGTCCCTAGTTCAGGCATTCCTTCAACAATT
Organism: Candidatus Seribacter sulfatis; assembly: GCF_964187635.1. NCBI lineage: Bacteria > Pseudomonadati > Verrucomicrobiota > Opitutia > Opitutales > Candidatus Seribacteraceae > Candidatus Seribacter > Candidatus Seribacter sulfatis. The sequence goes on from NZ_CAXLMO010000002.1 coordinate 143, forward strand.
GGAATTTCAATTCTTTTCGCAACACTGGTTTGCCAAAATGCTATTTTCCATCCATCCCTACCCCAAATATAAGTACCAAGGGCAAGAGGAAGAAAGGAGAGTAATAATATGATACTTTTCATTTTTTAAAAATAGGAATCAATTTTAATAAATATTTCCATAATTATTATGATCATCAATTCTGGAAAGTTCCGATCATGATTGATCTTAATGATGACTATTTCTTATCCGGCTTTACTGTAATCATGTATATTCCAAGAGAACATAGACTACTGCAAGTCAGGATCATTAAAGGAGCATCCCAACCTCTTCTCGAGAAAATTTTGCTCGTGAAATAATCAAAGTCGCTTCCAGTAATGTAGGTAAAGGAACCCTGATAGGTTAAGAAAAAGACAGAGATTAAAAAAATGGAAAGATTAATGAAAATAATTCCAAGAACAATTCTTTTTCGGTGTTCATTATTCATCATAGGCTTCTTTATAGAAAACCATCTTTTAGAATCTGAAGATATTTACAACAGAAAATAAAAAAGCACACTTACTCAAAAATAAGTGTGCTTGATTGAACCCAATTTGACCGGTTCAGAATTTTAAAATTGAATTACTCAATATTGGCTCCAACAACAGACGCCATTTGCATCATATTAATGGTTTCACCTTCTTTTAAATTTCTTAAATCTGTTACCTTACCACTCTTGCTTGTTGCATTAGTGTTCTTGAAAACAGTCAAAAGTTTTGCATCCGCAACGATGAATTTACCTGCGTTTTCAGGCTTTCCATTTTCAGTTTTCGTCTGGAGTTGGTTTGATTTAATGTAAGCCCAGAGTTTCTGTGTAATTTCTGTACGGGGAAGTTCAGTATCACCCAAGAATGAGGCTAAGTCGCTTTTTAATTTTACTGGTTTGTTAAGTCCTTTTGGTTCTGCCATTTTAATTCCTTATTGTTTAAGTTTTAATAAAAGATGATTGTTCATCAAAATGAATAATTCTGAATTCTGTTCTATTTAACCCTAAACACAATCTAATTTAAAGAATTGTGAACAACTCCTTTGATTTAATCCCGAGTAAAACCAACTTCATTATGCCGATTATTCTGGGCCAAGTAGCACTTTGACCCCAAATAGAAGCAAAATCTAATTCTCACTATTAATTTTGGGTAATTACGCCCTCAGTAATAGTCCAAAACGAAATCATCCGATCTTTGTTCTATACTAGAAAAATTACTCTAAAGAGTTAATTTTTATAGAACGAAACCAAACGGGCTGGCCATGATACTGAAGTCCAAAGTGTCCATTCTTCGGAAGATCCTTCAACGCAATCTTAAACTTATTTTTGGAACCGTCTGGGTTTTTGTTGGGTTCTTTCCAGTCATCAATATTTACATCGATTACTTTTTTCCCATTCACTTTAGCCTGTATACTCGATCCCTTGCATGTCAGTTCCATCCTATTCCATTCCCCATCCGGCTTACCAACCGCAACCCTTGCTTCCTTTGCATCGTAGAGGGATCCCACAATGTGTTTCCCACTGTATAGTCCAGGAGAAGCAATCTGAATTTCAAATCCTCCCTGCACTGCATTCTTAGGGTCTGTACGGAAAAATAATCCACTGTTTGCTTTTTCAGAAGTCTTATATTCCAGGGAAATGGTAAAGTCGCTAAATTTACCCTTTGACCAAATTATTCCACCCGGTGTTTCGGAGGGAGTAAGAATCCCATTTTTAAGAGTCCAGTTTTTATTCAGACTAATCTGCTTGGGCGATAATAAATTAATTGCTTTGCCACCAAAGAGTGAAAAACCAGAGAAACCTAACAATAGAATGATTGGAAGAACGAGTAATTTTTGTTTTTTCATAAGTATTTTAGTAAATGTATAATCTAGTTAATTGTCTATAAACATATCAACAGCTATCCAAAATCATATTCCTCTTAGTTAGTCGAATGCTGAATTATAAATTCCATCAATTCCTTTGATTTAAAAAAATCGTCGCCGACTTGGTGTCCCTTTCCCGGCACGACCTTTACTTCAGCTCCTCCCCCTAACTTCGTATATCGATTGATCACAATCTCAGTATTCTCTTCAAGTGGAACGATCCGGTCGGAATCTCCATGCACCATAAACAAAGGCACTTTTGCTTGAGCCAACCCTTCTAGTTGATGGATCGGGTTATGGAGATCAACCGTTTTTAAAAAGGTACCTTGATCCATTTCAAAATCGGCTAAAGTGGAGCTTAAATTTCGGGTCATCGGCCAACTCCTCAAATTCAAAACCGGATAAATTCCTGCAAAGGCTTTTACCTTATTTGGATTCTTGACCGCCCAACTTAGCATCATAAGTCCGCCTCGGCTTTGCCCAAGCAATATGGGTTTCTTTGAATATCCACGATCGACCATTTCATTATAAAACTTTGTAAAGCGGCCCACGCTTTTGGGGGATCCACGCACTTCTCCCTGGTCACAGCCCGCAAAACTAATTGCCTTTTCAAGAAGTTTGTCGATATACCAACTGTGCGACGTATCGGGGTGAGCAGGTAAAGTAGGGGCATACCAGACCCAGGGTTTATTTTGATTGCTAGAATTAGCATCCAATACAAAACATTTTGAGGAACCAACCCAAAATTCCACTGGCTCATATTCAAGGCGGTGCCCATATGTAAGGAAAGAGGAAAAAGAAAGAACGAGTAAGCAAATAAATTTCATTATTTCACCCTCTTAGTTTTGAATCTTTTGATTCTTAAAGGTTTTCCAGTTTCCAGGCTCCCCCACTTCAACTCGATAACTACCCATCTCAAAAACTTTAGGACGGTATGTACCCGTTGTCACTCGCCGAGCATAAACCAATTCACCAGATGGTTCTTTCCGCACACGAACAATTAAACTCTCCTTCTTTATCTTGACGGGAGCCAGAAAACCGAGTGGTTTCCGATTATATTGCTGGTCTACGGAAACCGTAACTGGCCAACCATTATGCGTTTCATAACTGGCAATATCTGAGGTCATATTCTCATAAATAGGCCAGCTTTCCATCGTAATTTCCTGCTCAATTTTATGGAATTTTACGATTCCATATCCGGATGCCGAATTGTTTAATTTTTCAAGCATTGTCGTGGGCTTCCCTATAATTTTTTCAGGATACTGTTTGTCGATTCGATTAGCCGCTGCCCAGACATTTATCTTGTTATGAAAGCCGTCCAAAAATTCGCCCGTGTAATTGGGCGAGCCAGGCCGACGATTTTTCCCCGATTCCTTGGGTGCCCACAAGCGGGGATATCCGTTACAGATTCCCGCACCGGCAAAAGAAAACCCAGCATCATTCCATTCTTCCACCCCATGATGAACCACGGTGGCAAGATGTTGGTCTCCGTGAATCATAACCGCATGTGCTTTTCTCGCTAATTCAATCGCTCGGTTTCGTCCGGATTGCGGCCATCCATTAGAATCAAGATCCGCGATTAAAATATTGCTGTCCTTTCCACCCCCATGATGGGTGGCAACGGCACAGAATGGAGACTGGGAAAGAATCGCCTTCATCGATGCATCACGGTAATCCCCAGCCCAATGCTCCAAAAACTTCTCCTGTCTTTCACCCAGCAAGCTCAAACCTGGTTTATCCAATACTTTAGGATCCATACTATAATCTCGAACATGGTCCACCCTACCCTTATGCGTTTTTTTATCCACTGCTTGTGCCGGTCCGGATTTAAATTTTCGATCTTCCAAAACAGCCATACTGATTCCACCATAATTAAAATCAGTGTAATAAACCCCGATATCCTGCAGTACTGGTGTTGGATCATATGGATCAGGCAAATTTGAAACTTGGGTACGTTCCACCATCCTTACCCATTCTGGATGCATAGCATATCCACCATCGCTATTTTTGCTTCCCCCTTCTGGAACTGGGCCTCCTCCTAACCCCCAAATATTTCCATGATATACATCATGATCATCAGGAATCACGATGGATGGCCTGTCTTTCATCACATCCCGAAAGCTCCACCCAAAGATCCAGTATTTCGGAAGGTAATTTAAAGAAGCCCTTGCCACATCTTCGATCTTGGATGCCCGGACAATCCCATACCCTCCATTACTCTCATAAAGTTGATCGCCTGCAAAAAATAAAATATCCGGGTTTTGGGCCAAAATATTTTGCTGTAAATATTGATTGGGAAATGCTCCGTCTTTCATACAGGACAAAGCCGCTAATTTGATAGTCTTTTTATTTTTCGGATCTTTACGGATCGTTCCTTTCCATTCTGCCATTTCATTTCCATCTTTCAAAACCACCCTGAAAGGAACTGGCTGCTGATCGTTCCAGTTTTCCATTCGAAAATGAGCCGTACTCGCATATTCATGGATCGCAGAACTCTGTACCCTTTTCCACTTACCCTCTTTCAAGAGTTCGAGGTGTACTTTTTCTCTGTTCATTCTACCCATGGGGGAAACTTGTGCCGTCATTTTCATGACGCCTCGATGCAGGGTGTATTGAGTCCAAAGAATAGGTCCAAAAGTTTGATCCAGATTCTGCTTCACTTTATTTCCTGAAATTTGCCAATCCTGAAAACTTGCATCCGTTTGAAATTCTTGCATATCAGCAGGAATGGAAGCAGCGTGATTTTTCTGAGAGTAGTCGGCAAACAAGGCAAAGTTTCCAAGTAATCCTTTTTTCAAACGCATGGTTTTCTTTATAGACATGAATGCTTTACCGTTGGCCTCCATACTCGGGTTGCGAGCCTCTAAGGCATAATCACAACTATCACCCTTATGCTCTACCTTAAGAGTTAATCGAAGATCCTCCAAAGCTGACTTCGGCAAGGTGGTTTTACTTTCAATTCCCGGTCCAAAGAGTTTGCCCTCCGATGTTACGCCAGCCATATAGCCTGAGCTTAGAAATAAATTTGACCGGTATTCTTCGGGCATCGCTCCGATAATTCCAAATTTAAACCCGGCCCGCTTAATCTTATTAGGATTTATTTTCTCAAAACTTACACGGACAGATTGAGAAAAACTACCCTCCTGGGATTTTAATTGATGGGTAAGCAGATGAATGTCGTGGGTTTTCCCACCCTTGCTAATCATCACTTCCATTCTCCCATTCTTTAATTGCCAATCCATCTGCGGGTTAGGCCAAAACTCCTTCCCTACAAATGGACGGGTGATATCATTACGAAGTGAAGATTTGTAACTGGCTCCCATCAGCAAAGGAGCACTCATTTGCAAAATCAAAAAACAAACAATCCAAGACATAAAGAGCCTTAGGGGCATTAAATTTAGAAACGAGTGATTAATTCCTTTTACCATAAGTACGAATATTCAATTCTAAATATTTTTAATACCAATCCCAAAAGACAAAGATTGGTAATTTAAAATCTGTGCTGGGGCTAATTCTTGAAACCTAAACTAATAAGTTTAGGGCGATCCGTGGTAATTGAATCAATCCCCCTCTTCGCTAAGTTTTCTGCAGTCTTAGAATCATTGATCGTCCATGCATGCCATTCAAAACCAGCATTGATAACCGATTTTGAGAACTCAGGGGGAATTGTGTGTTGCGAGTCTAGTCCATCAGCTTTGCAACTTTTCAGGGTCGTAATGACTTGATCCACGGAAGGTTTCCAGGATCCGCTCTTCTTCTTAAATCCAGAAAGCCAATAAGCCTTGTAATTAGGCATTTTTTCCTTAAAGGCTTTAATCACTTTTGTATTAAAACAAATCAACCGAACTTGGTCAGTTTCAAAATTAGCCTTTTTGATTTCTTTGATCAAAAATGGTATGATCTCAGGTCCACATTTCACCTCCACGAATATTTTTTTCCCTTTTGGAATAGTGGCAAAAACTTCTGAGATCGTAGGGATCTTCGTTCCTTTAAATTTGGTGTGCTTCCATGCTCCAACATCCAAGGCACGAAGTTCCTCAAAGGTGGATTTCGATACAACCAAATTTTTGTCGGCCAGTCGCTTCGTGGATGCATCGTGAATACAGACAATTTGACCGTCTTTCGTTAAAAGAAAATCCCCCTCAATCGCATCTGCTCCCTGCTCCCACGCTAAGCGAAAAGCGGGCAACGTATTTTCAGGAGCCTCAAAAGAGGAACCACGATGGGCTACAATTAAAGGGTCAGCAAAGCATAGACTATAGAAGAGAAAGGTAAGACTGGATACAAGTTTTAGATTCCTACTCATGGAAACTAAAATGTTTTGATCATGTTCATATCCTCGGATAATGCCTCAAGTGAAAACTGAGTTTTTGAACCCGCTCCCTGTAATACCAGTAAGATCTCCTGCTTACCCACCTTTTTACAATCAACCAAAAGATCTGCCCCATCTCCCTTGGGTGGAAATTCTATCTCTTCGCTACCAAGAAACAAACTCATTTGGCTTAGGTTTCCCTGCAAGCGCATCTTATGCTTTCCAGGTTTTGTAACCTCGATGTGTGTACGCATTACCTGATATTTATCTGCCCTCCTTTGCAATGCCACAGGCACTTCGTCCACTGGAATTCCACCACCTACCATCGCATAAAATGGCTCCCACTTGTATCCGCTAAATTCCTGCGTAAACATTTCTGCTCCATAATGGTGAATCGTTCCGGGGTTTGGAGAACGTACCGGTAAAACCTCCCACTGACGGGCAAAGCGATTGGTTCTGGTTTTGTATTTCCCTTCCTTTCCCAGTTCGTTCATGAATCGGACCAAGTCAACAAATTCATCTTCTCTCAACTGGGTTGTTAATCCAACAGGCATCAGGGAAACCGGGGAAATAATTTGGCTACCAATATCGGCCTTTGCGATCCGGTTATGCTTCCCAGTTAGATCACGGATGACCAATTCACTGTCTGTCTCGCTCAAAATTCCACCTGCAAAAGAATCTCCATTCTTAAGGGTCACCAAATTGGTATGGTATCCTTCTTTAATCTTTTTGCTTGGCTCCAGCAGAGATTCAATCAGGTAGTCCACGGGTGCACTTGCTCCGATGGAGACAAGGTTAGGCCCAATCACTCCGCCCACTTCGCCAATTGCATGGCAGGCCACACATTGTAAATTTTCTCTTCGATACACGCTCTCCCCGCGCTTCGCATTACCATGCATATTTACCCGTTCGATCATCGTAATCATTTCGTCTTTTGAAAGGCTCATCTTCATAGCCTTCAATCCACCAGCCTTTTGTAAAACAGCAATTAAAGCCTTTGGTCGGGTGGGTGAACTCTCCGCAAGCTGCATCCCCTTTAAGGCCACATTCTGTGAAAGCTTTTTTCCCTGAAGTTCATTAGTGAAAGCCTGGGTTGCTCCACGGTTTCCAATAAAGGCCGAAAAAACACTACCAGAATCTTGGGTATTCGGTATATTCTGAAGCAAGTTGATTGCACGCTTAGCGGCTAAATTTGGCTGAAGCTTAAGCTGACCCTTAATGAGCGTAATTTTTTGTTCGTATGTATTCTGCTCGTCTACTATTTGCTGATCAAAAAACTGCCGGGTCTTTTCTCCCCCCATAGCAATCAAAGAGTCTATCGCCGCATTTTTCCTTTGCTGTTTAGATTGCTTGCTTTTCAAAACCAGTTCCAAACTTGGCCGGGCAACTTCCAGCTTCCATAAGCCGGCCAATTGAGTCGCTGTGCTCCAAATAGTATCATTCTCACTTTCCAAAAATTGGATCACTCTTTGCAGGTCACCGGACGGATTTATTTTTCGAATCTTTTTGGCATTCAAAAGGGCGTTCAAATAAGCATGCTGTCGGGACACCGAACTCGATTTCGTTGCCAAATTAAGAAGCTTTTCCAAGTGATTGGGAGAACCTTCATTGGCCATCCAGTTTGCCACCTCCCAGACTTTTCGATCATCCTTAATTTTGCCGCTTTCAACCGAAGCCAGAATCTGATCTGCTCCCATCGGTTCACCAATTGCAGAAGATGCAAAAAGTAGTTGAGAAAGATTTGCAAATGGATTTTCTCCTTTGGATTTCATCTCATTAACCCACCGGTCACGATGCTCTCTACATATTGACCATACGGCAAAGTCCAGAAAGTCATCGACCTCCACTCCTTCTAATGCACGCAATGCAATTGCTACAGTTTTAGGAGAGTCCAGTTGAGCCAACAGACTCACCCCCCATAGACGAACATGGGGAGATGGGTCCGAAACAGCTTCTTCAGCAATGGAAAGGATATTTTTGTATTTGCTATTGGATGCATCGTAATAAATGGCACGAAGTCCGGCCGCTCTTGCCTTGTGTGATTTCGATTGGGTCAATTGCTTAGCCAATCCAATATCTAATCGATTTAAGGCCTGAGTTGCCCAGACCCGACGTACTACATGGATATCATCCTTCAATGGAAAGGAATTTAGTGCTGACAACATTTGATCAGGATTGCGGGTTCGTAATTCAGCAGTGGCTAACTCCCTGACAATATTCTCTTCGGAAAAAAGTAACGCTTCTGCTAAAGCCTTGGAATTCATTTCGGCAGGCTTGGTAAAGGGTGCCGGGGGATTTTCCGGAAAACTAATCCGCCAGATTCGTCCATGCTTATGATCACGTCTGGGGTCACGAAAATCCACTTCACCATGCTGGATAATAGGATTGTATAAATCGGCCACATAGATTGCTCCGTCCGGTCCCATTTTCACATCAATCGGTCGAAAAGCCCCATGCCTGGATGCAAGCAATTCCTTATATTCTCTCGATTCAAAAGCACTCCCCTTATCACTCAATCGAAAAGTTTTAATACGATGACCACGAAAATCAGGTGAAGCCAGTGCACCACGCCAATGCTCGGGAATATGACTTCCCGATAAGACTTCAAGCCCACATAGCTTTGGCTGTCCGGGGTTCAATCCCTCTAATTTGCGGGGAGCACCGGGAGAAGCCACAAAAACAGATCGTGGGTAAACAAAATTAATTCCCTGACCTCCAGCTCCATCCGTCATGAAGCTTTGGCCCCATTCATCAAATGCATGCCCCCATGGGTTAACCAGCCCCTTCATGAATACTTCCGATCGTTTGGTCTCTGGACGATAATGCCACATTCCACCTCCGAGTAGTCTGCGTATTCCATAAGGAGTATCGAGGTGGGTATGAATATAAATCGACTGATTGAGCCACATCATTCCCTCCGGCCCCCACCTGAAGGTATGAACAATATGGTGGGTATCCTCCGTTCCAAATCCAGAAAGAATAACCTCACGATGATCGGCTTTTCCATCGCCATTGGTATCTTTCAAAAACAATACGTCGTTGCTGTTAGCCACATAGACTCCTCCGTCCCCGGGAAGCACGCCAGTTGGAATATGCAGATCATCTGCAAAAACTGTATGCTTATCCGCAACTCCGTCCCCATTGGTATCTTCCAATATAACCAACTGGTCGGACTCTTCCTCGCCAGGTTTAATATGAGGATAAAGCGGACTACCCACCACCCATAACCGGCCCATTGAATCCCAGTTCATATGAATCGGGTTACGCACCACCGGCTCACTGGCAAAAAGGTTTATCTTTGCCCCTTCCGGTAAAACAAATGAATCTAACTGAGCCTGAATCGAAGTATCAGGAATTTTGGTGAGGCCCCGTTGGCCAAAGGTAATGGTAAATAGGGTGAAAAAAAGAAAAAGGGAAAAGGTGGTAATTTTCATGAATTAAAATAGTGGTAGGTAGATTATCCTTGGGAACCTTTAAGCAATTGACTTCGGATCGCTTCAATCTCTTTCTCCCGTTCTTCAATAATGGGATCAAATTGAGGAATTTCTTTCGCATTATTCCCCTGTTCATGTTTTCTAAATAAGTACAGATAGGTTTCATTGGCTGGTCTCCATCGATGAAAAAATAAGCGGTTTTTCTCGATGATACCTTCCCTCAAATTTTCGGTCCGAGTATCTGGCTGGATTGCTTCATATCCCAAGCCCAGAGCAAGTTGGGAAGCCAGCTCACGGTATCCATGCTTGGTGAAATGAAGCCCGTCATGAGTAAACGCTTTAGTGGAAGCTTCTTTTTCCGGTTTATCTCCCCCCATTGCCCTGAAAAGATCAACGAAATGAAGGTTCTCTTTCTTCGCAAAAGCTTGTAGAGCGTCCCGAATCTTGGCAAGTCTTCGATTATTTTCCTGATGGTCAGGTAGTGGACTCCCTAGGTTTTCAAACGGTGGTGGGGCGACTACAACGATTTCCCTTAAATCATCACCAGCCTCCTTTCTTATTTCTTCAAGCATTTTTCCATATCCTTCCAGAAAAACCGCTACACTTTCATCCCAACTCCCTGCGGAACGCTTGCTCGCCGTGGATTCGTCCGTCCATGCCCGACCACTTGACAAAGCGACTTCCGCACCATAATTGAGCAAAACCACGCGGGGCTTCCATTCGGCAATTATTTTCTTTAGCCTTTCCCTCCCCTCTTTGGGTTTTCCAAAGTAAGAACGGGCATCATTAAAGACCGTGTCTCCACTCCAACCGAGGTTTCGAAATCTTAGGCCACTCACCTTCGGACCTGCCCCCAAAGTCAGAGCACTTTCGAGATATCCATTTAAACGAGCCCGCTCGATTAACCCGCCACCCACAAGAGCTACACGGTCTCCTGTATGCAAAAGAGGAGTAGAGACCTTGCCATGATGATCTGCTTGAACAAAAGCGGAGGGAAAAACAAAACTAAAAAACAGGAACAAAGAGGTGAGGTGGAATGTAGGACTTTTCATGAGCTATATATATATCCATTATTTCTTTTCTTACGAAAAAAGACAAAGTTCTTTTTACAATTGAAAGTAGCAGAGTCAGTCCAAAAACACTCTTTTTATACAAAATACTGCATACGATTGTATAATCAGGAACTTTTGTTTAAATACTTTTAATGACTAAACAACTTTTAACACCCACCCAAATTGGGGATCTACCATTAAAGAACCGAGTTATTCTCGCACCGATGACACGAACTCGAGCAACGCCGGATGGTTGTCCAACGGAATTAATGGCAGAGTATTACGGACAGCGCGCATCAGCCGGTTTGGTCATTGCCGAAGCAACTGGTGTGGATAGCAGTGCAATTGCCTGGATAAATATGCCTGGTATTTACAATAATGAACATGTCGAAGGTTGGAAAAAGACGACTCAGGCAGTTCACCAAAAAGATGGTACAATCTTTTTGCAACTCTGGCATCCAGGCCGGGCCACACACAGTCTATTGATCAATGGCCAGCAACCTGTAGCCCCCTCCGCTATCCGCCTTGAAAATAATGAAACTCATACCCCAGATGGCAGTAAACCCTACGAGGTCCCCAGAGCACTTGAGCTCGAGGAAATTCCGCAAATTATTGCGATGTTCAGAAAAGGAGCAGAACTGGCAAGAGCTGCCGATTTCGATGGTATCGAAATACACTCGGCCAATGGGTACATACTCGATCAATTTCTACAGTCCAAAACAAATCATAGAACGGATAAATATGGCGGAAGTATGGAAAACCGTTATCGGTTACTCGATGAAGTCGTTCAGGCAGTCGGAGAAGTTTTTCCCTTCAATCGAATAGGCGTCCGCCTGTCACCCAATGGAATATTTGATGATATGGGTTCCCCTGATTATCGAGAACAGTTCACTTACTCAGCCAAACAACTCAATCAATATGGATTATCTTACTTACATATCATGGATGGTCTTGCTTTTGGCTTTCATGAGCTTGGTGAACCCATGACCCTCCAGGAATTTCGTGCGGTTTTTAAAGGACCCATTATGGGTAATTGTGGATACACCGAAGAGACTGCTGAAAAAGCCATATCCGAAGGTCACGCAGATATGATTGCCTTTGGGCGTCCATTCATCAGTAACCCAGACCTAGTGAAACGATTCGCTGCCAATTCCCCTCTTGCAGAAGATGCAGATCCTTCGACTTGGTACAGTTCCTCGACTGCCGAAGGGTACACCGATTTTCCATCCAACACGCATTAAAATAAAAATTTCAGGTCATCCTACATGAACGATTTAACCAATAAACAATCCGGTCTTCTGTTTGGCTCTTACTGTGCAGACGCCCTTTCCCTTGGTGTACACTGGATCTACGATGCAAATGAACTGGCTCAAAAACATGGGCGGATAACTCACTACAAGGGACCTGGCGCTGATTCCTACCATCCCCATAAGAAAGCGGGGGATCAGGGGCATGTGGGAGACCAGTCCCTTTGCCTGTTAACATTTCTTTCAAGAGAAAAAAAGTGGGATCCTTCCATGTTTATGGACGACTGGCTCGGCATGTGGCCCGACTACAATGATTATGTGGATGGTGCCAGCAAAGCTACCTTGGCCAATGTACAAAATCAAACTGACAAGACTCAAGGTGGTAGCGATTCAGTGGAAATTGCCGGCCCGGCTAGGATTGCCCCACTTATTGTATACCTTTCAAGTTCCTCCGAAAGTGAAGTGGTTAAAGCAGCGGTTGAGCAAACCATGCTTACCCATCGTTCCAAAGAAGCCGAAGAATCCGCAACCTTTCTCGCCAAGGCAGGTTATCGACTCATACATGGAGCCAACCTGCTTGATACCCTCAACGAAACGGCACCCGAGTGGGCACTCAAAAAAGCAGACAGTGTGCTCTCGGAAAATGCCGTGGATGCAATCGGTAAACTCGGACCCGCCTGCTCCATTTCATCCGCCCTCCCCGCCGTTCTCTATTTAGCCTTAAAGCACGGGGGTGATACCGAAGCAGCACTTATCGAAAACGCCATGGCAGGAGGAGATAATTGTGCCCGTGGATTAGCCTTGGGCATACTCTTAGGTGCGGCCAATGGAATTTCCTCCATTCCCGAGCATTGGATCGCCGATTTAAAATCCACAAAGTGCCTCGATCAATTTCTGAAAACTAATTCTTCTGAGGGCTAAGTATACGAGTGTTTTGACGCTCTTCAATGGAGCTTCACTTACAGTCTACTTTCTTTTCTGACTGAACATCCAGTCGTAAAATTCCTTACTTGAATAAACTACTTGCCGGGCATTGTGCCCCTGGTCCTCGTAGACTTTAATTTTAGCGATTTTGCCTCCGGCTTTTTTTATGGCATCAACCATTCGAACTGATCTCTCGGCGGGCACAACCTTATCCTTGGCTCCCGCAAATGCGTATACCGGAACCTTGGCTAAATTTGCGGCCCATTGATCCAGTTCAATAGTCACATCCTTGGGTCCACCCGGACCGATGCCTCCGACAACGGGTGCAATGGCCGCAAAATGTTGAGGGCTATTTCCACCCCATGTCCAGGATCCGTATCCACCCATGCTGTTACCGGTCAGATAAATTCTTTTTGAATCAAAATCCAAACTTGCACTCAATCCTTTAAGCAACAGATCCAAATCACTGGCTTCCCAAGTTCCCCGACCCCCCACTTTTCGAGTACGAGAACATTGCGGAACCACAATGTGACACGGACCTTTTTTAAACTTATTGATTCCCTCAAGCAATGCTCGAGCTTGTCCCTGTAACCGCTTCACATCGCTTCCCACACCACCCGCTCCGTGCAGATAGATTAACAAGGCAGGTTTCTTATCTCCCGTCCCTTTTGCGGAGAATAAAAGGTATTCAGGATTTAAACATTTTGTACTCTTTGAAAATTTTGAATCTAAAGTACGGACTTCTGGCTGTTCGCGTTGTGCAAATAATGAACCCAGTAAAAATAATGGAATGATTGCAATGAATAGATTTTTCATACCATTCATCATTCGAAAAAGCCTCTAAAAGAACAAGGCTAGATTACGCAATTTTGACTTATTTTTTAGTCCGCATCTCGCTTGTCAACGAACTCGTCAAAAACTTTTTTATCATGATTGATCGCACGGTAGGTACGAATATTGTCCTTGATTTCAACTTCAATGACATGGCGGGTAGGTTCGAATTTTTCCACATACCAATACTCCTTGGCTCCGGGCTTCCGAGTCTTTACCCCCCAAGCTCCATCTCCAATATATAGCGTGCCATCTTGGTTTACTTTGTCTCCCTTCAAAAGTTTAGAACGCTTGTAAACATGGTGATCGTTTTCAAAGGCAGCATCCAGGCCGTATTGGTCAAACAAGGGAACCCAATGCTTTCTCATACTTTTACTGATGGGACTATTCAATCCACCCTTCATAATTCCGTAAGCGGGGAAATGATAGAGAGCAAATAAGTGGGTACGATCCTTGCGAGAAGAAAGCGAGGATTTTAAAAATTCGACCTGACTCTCAATGGTATAGGTATGGGAGGAGTCGAGTATTACCACAGATAAATCTTCGTATAGATCGATGGTATAATAGGATTTCAGTTTTTGTGGAAATGGAAATAAGTTGTAAAACATAGGAGCTTCCTTGGGAGTTTTTCCATACCCGCCATTGACCTCATGGTTGCCAATCGCCACAATAAATGGAATGGAATACCCGTCCTCGCTCACCGCATGATCTGCGTATTCCTCAATCCAATCTAGCCACCGCTCCCACGACTGACCATTTGCATAAGCCAAGTCTCCTCCCAAGAGTGCAAAATGGGGAGATCTTGATGCCATCGCCTTCACCCCACCCTTGTGAAAATCGGGAGAATGCATCATATCCCCACCGGTCACAAAACTAATGCGATCCGGTCGTTTTGATGGTAAGGTTCGAGCACGAAATTCCTTATCGCCCAGAAATATTCGGTAACCTGTACTTGGACTCAAACCTGTAAGTTGAACCTGACAAACCTCCAATCCCGAGCCCTTGTAAAAAGAATGTCTTTTCACATTTGTAGATTGTGTATCTTTTTGATCAGCCTGCCCCCAAAGAAAAAGGGTTGGATCTTTATCTTTCACTAACCAAATCACATTCAGCGTGGTGGAAGGAGAGTCCGTCCAGGTAAAAAGAGCTTCCTCAATACCCTTAGCTGCCTTCAGAGAAAATGAGAGAATGAGAGATGTAAATGTAAGGAGGATGGGTAAGGATAATTTCATAAGGTTTATTGGAGATTTAGAGATTGGGAGTCTTTCTTTAATCCGATTTTAAGGAAGGTTTAACAAATAAGTAAACTGATCACTTAAGCAATAAGCGTCGGTCCGTTTCTCTACCATAGCCCTTCACCTTCAGCTCATCCTGATGAACACTAATGATCGAGTAGGCATTATCTTCCGTCTCCACCATTCCCTTTAGAGTTAGGTAATGGATGCCGTCTTTTTGTCCATACTTCCCTTGATGGTTATGGCCATTGATGTATGCCTTCACACAGGAAAACTCTTCGAGTATTGAAATTACCTCCTTCGCATTCCATAAATTATGAGGATCAGCGGGATAAACCGGGAAGTGGCAATACAAAATAACCTTCTCCCCTTTTGCTTCGGCTGTCTCTAAAATTTTTCGCATCCAAGCAACCTGTTTTCCCCCCACCGCTCCATTCCATTTGGGTGAGCTGATTTTATTTTCCCGGTAATATACACCCGCGTTCTGATATTCCAGACTATCTTTTGGGTAGGCATGAAAACTAACATCATTCCCATCCAGTACGATGAACCGCCAACCTTCGACTTTGAAATCATAGTACCTTCCTTGCATCCCCATTCGCTCGGGGACTTTGGCTTTCCATTTATCGGCTACATCAAAATCATGATTTCCGAGTGCATGATAGGCTGGCATTTTCAAAGATTGATAGATCGGTAAGACTTTATCAAAACTGTCATAATCCCGATCAATAAAATCACCGAGGTGGATAACAAACTCGAGATCGTGGCTATTGAGTTCCTGAACACATTGATGAAGCTTTTTTGCAGAAGATGCATAATGCCTAGACCCCCGGTTCGGCCCCCTACAATATTGACAATCCGCAATCGCACCAAAGGAAAATTTATATTTTACACTCTTGGTTTTTTGTACGAGCCATGGGCTCACTTTTTCAGCCCACTCCTTGGCGTGTGCATGCAGTCCCGGACCACTAAAGTGAACACCCTGGCCATTCCGTCCCCGTAAGTTTCCTTTCAATTGATCAGTATCCGGCCCCTCCAGGGCAACTCCGTTTTTCCAAAGGCTTGCCTGGGCTTTGCGAATATTCGGATCCGCTTCATCACCCGGCACATGATACGTGGCTTGTGCGACAAACCATGGAACATCCCATTCAAGATCTGCTCGGGTTTTTAAAATTAATTGGGTAAGATACTTCTCATAAAGAAGACCGGAAAGGGTGCGTGTGGGGTCTTTTTGGTTGGCATCACTCTCTCCCTGATGCCAGAGCACGGCACGAAAACCATTCTTTCCAAATGCTTTCATACGCTCAATAAATCCGGGGTAGATCTTCCCCAAACTTTCCCAATCGCCATCGTTGATTTTTCGAACCTTGTTTTCAACAGTTGGAGGATTTGGAAACCTTGAGCCTTGTGGCAACCATTCACGCACGCTGGTTCCACCTTGCCCGTAGGCGATGATTCCAATGGGTAGGTTCAATTTCTTACTTAGTGCATCACCGAGCAAAGGCATAATACTTCCACCCCTTCCACCGGCACCGGGTTGTGGATCCACAGCAAGTTGCCACTTTTTATTTTCAAAGTCGAAGGCCGAAACTAATCCTGTTTGGGTCGCCTGTTTTTTCTCCCCGTAATTTCCTGAGTTCGATTGTCCGGCAATAACAAAAATCTCTCCCACCCCAAACTGAACAACTAGCGATCGATTATCCGGATTCCCTGCTTCTCTTATTTCCAGACTGTACCAGCCACCAGCGGGTATCTTAAGTCGGGATAAAAGGTTTTGATTATTCCATTCACCCGTTAGCTTTTCCCAAGATCTATTTTTATCCAAACGATATTCCAATAGTCCGCTTTTAGAAACCGATAATGAAGTAACAACCTTAATTTCCACCCAAGCCTCATTACCAATACCTCTTTGAATTACCTGATATTCAACCGGTGAGATTATTCGATAGGCGGGCTCGGTCTTCTCGGCTTGGACATAGCCAATGAAAATGGAAAAAAGAACGGCCAACCATAGAACAACTTTCATATCAAATTTACGAAAATACTATTCCACCACATGGATGGTGTGATCAATGCGCCCTTTGATCTCTTCTCCCTTGGCTGATTTGATATCGTAATCAATCTGAGCCATGTGAACCGGTTTTAAATTTGGAATATGTAAAGCCACTGTCTTTCCATCATCCAGTAATTCCACTTTTTTCAATTCCAGTTCTTTTACTGGGATCTCTGGGGATCCATAATTAAATGACCACTTTAAATTCCATGCTCCAAACTTAAACTGAGAAATGGAATTTGCAGCTTCAGGATCAAGGGGTTCATAAAAGCCAATTTCAACGATATCTTTTTTCACCTTAATCGATTTTGGCAAATGAACTGGTTTACCGGTGTATCGAATACGATCCAATCCACCGTTCCCTTTGGCATTAGTTTGCCACCCCTTAAGCCCGGAAACATAAAGCTGCCCATCCTTTGGGTTCATTCTGGCTCGCATTGCACTACTCGATAGCTCAACCGGAATCCTGGCGACCCCACCCTGCATCTGTCCATGTTTCTCTTCCTTAAGCACGACGTACATTTTACTTTGTCCGTAAGAGAGATGGAGTAATTGGTCTTTAAGTGGACCCCATTTGCTACTGGTTACCCAGGCCTGCCCGCCTCCGGAATTATCAATCCCGCGCTTCTTACTCATCCATACCAACGGCTTGGGGGCTTCCGATGGATCATGTTGAAATCCTTCGCGTTCATTCGCCTTATAATTTTTCCAGTCCTTGTACTCGATTTCATATCCTGCGATTGGAGAGCTCTTTAATTTTCTGGTTCCATGATAGGAATCAACCACCCCATTAAAACTTCCAGGCTTTACCCAATGCAGGGGTGCGCTCGGCACGAAAGATCCCTCATTATCCCCGGTGGTTACTTCTCCATTTGGCCCAACTCCAATTCCATTAGGTGCACGAAATCCACTTGCATAAATAGACATATCTTTACCATCGGAGGACACTTTGATCACCGAACCATGCTGTTTCCCCATTCTTTCAAACCCACGCCCTCCTGCCCGTACGGGACAACCCATGGCAAAGTAAAAATTTCCTTCGGGATCGGTATGCAAATCAAAACAAAATGCATGAAAGCCCTCCGTGTTCTCCCAGTCGTTATTGAAATTTTCCAGAAAGTCGGCTTCGCCATCTCCATTAAAATCATGAAAACGGGTAATTTGATTATCTCCGACCGTGTAGATTTTTTCATTCACGATTTTCAGTCCGAGTGGTTCATGCAAACCGGTGGCAAATCGTTTCCAGGTTACCTTTTCCAGTTTTTCATCAATATGGGAAACAATCCATACATCCCCGTCCCAGGTACATACCGCCGCAGTCTTTCCGTCCTTAAAAAAATCAAAAGCACCAATGCGCATCTTCGGCTCCAATGGATTATTAAAAGGAACTCCAATCTTGTCGACCACATAGGCATCAGTCTGATTATCCGAAAGTTCACTTTCGGCGGGGATGGGATCACCCCATTGAGCTGAGCCTCCGTCGGTAAGCTTAGATAAATCCTCAGCCTTTCCGGCTGCAGACCGAACCGCAGGCTGATAAGCCGGATCACCCGCCCACATCGCAACCTTAAATCGACTCTTTCCTTTGGGCACTTCGCAAAGTAAAAGGTTTTCCCAGACGAATAATTTTACGCCATTCGAGAAATCCACCAATGAAAAGTTACAGGTTCGCCCTTCCAAGGAAACAGTAAATGTTTGATCTGTCTTCTCAATTTGTGAGTCATCATTCTCTGCCAACAGTATCACGGATGTCGAAGGGTGTTCGACCTGAACAGTCCTAGTCAGTGCTTTAAGTCCTTTTTGCTTAACGATACCCGGCATATCTAAGACCTTCCCCTCGCCCACTGAGTAGCTAAAAATTACCTTATCGTTGTGAACATAGTGACCTTTAAAATGAGCCCAGCCTTTGGGCAAGGCTCCCATTCTTGGAAACGATTTGTAGGGCTGACGGCGTGGATCTTTCTTAATCATTTCCTTGGCCTTTGCCCAACCAGGAAGCATTCCGGTACGGAAAAGATTGTAGCTCTCCTTGACGACTGCCGCTGCACCATGTGCTCCGGCAAAAGGCATTCCACTGGCCTTTAGGCTCTGATCATTCGTCCAGCCTAAGGAGTAGGACATCGTCTCGCTGTCAAAGACCATTCCGGCCCGCCGGTCTTCACCAAGGGGCACCAGGTGAGCCCTTGAAACAATGTAGCGAACTTTTTGCCTAACCTCATCAATTTGCCCAAGCAGTTTCGTGGCTTCCTTGGACAGATCATCGATGGGACTGCCTTCCAATTTTGGCAGAAGTTCAAATTCAGCAATTTGCACGGGTATCTTTCCATCTCCAACCAATTCCGGAAAAACGACCCGGTAATTCGCAAAACTTTTTCCATTGGGAAATCTCATCGTTTTTAACTTCCCCCTACCCCGGGAAACTGGGATCGAACCACTCGCGATCTCGACAAAGCTTTTCCCATCGTTGGACCCACTGAGAACAAAGCTTTTCGGATCTCTTTCCGGTGCATCGTTGGCGGATGTGATTGTGATTCCATTCACGATTGTATTTTGAACCTTTATTTCCAGCCCGCTACCAGCCCCGTCAAAATTGAGATATTTCGTGGCCGGTTGATCATCGATTGCCAATAATGGGCTTTCATTTTTGGGAGAATTACCGGAGGTTCCTTTGATCGGGTCTGATGGTCGGCTCAGATCCATTGTTTTTAAATTGGATAAATCCTCCAATCCAATATTCGTAAATTCATTGCCTCCCATTTCTCGAACCTTTGCCAGAAGCTTTTTCTCACGCAGATACAATCTTTTTAAGCGATCACTTGCATCCTCTGCTGGTGGCCAGGCCACAATCGGAGCAGTCTCAATCGCGGTCGACACCACCGGTCCATAACGATCCTTAAAATAACCGCCATCCGAAGCCACCTTAGATGGTTTCTTTTCCACATAACCCTTCGCCAACTCAATTACCTGCTTAGCAATGTCATCAATCTCTTCATCTCCTAAATCTAAATGCCCCCCTTTGGCAGGCATCTTAACCAACGATTTGGAATCTGGGGGACTACCATGTGTAATAAATTTGATCACTCCCTCCCTATTGCCCGACTTCACCAGTTCCGAAGTCATTAGACTGGGAAATACCCCACCCACTCCGTTCAAGTCTGGTCCGTGACAAGGTGCACAACGCTGGATCAATGCCGGACTAAGTCCTTTCGGGACGGCCAAGGAAGAACTTACAGATAAAGCAAATGAAGTGAGTAAGAAAAAGGCTCTGGATAACACAGTCATAAATAAGTTTACTAAAAGAATGTTGTTTTGTGGATTTTGGAAATACTAGGAAAGAAGAAAAGAGAGAAAATTAAATGATTTAGATTAAATAAAAAAATAAATTTATCGATACCGTAAATCCATAAACCCATAAATAAATTAGGGGGAGAAATCGTAAATTTCAGAATAATTATTAATCTATCATTATAATAATCTCCAAAAAAAGACTATATTTGCCTATAAACTTTCTGTATCGTAAGTTGATTACCATCCGAATTAACGATTGTTTTTCTTTTGGAAACATTCCGAAACGAAGTCTTGGAGAACTGGATAACAGGTTCGGCTTGCCTATCGGTTTAGACAAACCTTAATGCTTCAATTCAAATATAAATTTTCTTACATCCTTTCCATGATTAAAAACACCATCCATCTACTTATAATTTTTTTGTCCATCACAACGATTCACTGCGAGGCAAAAAAAGTTCTCTTTATTGGTAACAGCTACACCTCCCAATGTTCCCGTATCATTACTGATTTATTTAAGAACGAAAGCCCGGACTGGAAACTTACATTTCATTTCAAGGGTGGAAAAGACCTTGCCTATCACCTCGCTGATCCGACCACCAAACCGATGATTCTCTCCCAAAAATGGGACTTTGTAATTTTACAGGAACAAAGCCAGAAATCCGGACTGGGTGGAAAATACTCCCAAGGCTTCCAAGATGCTGTAAGCTCGTTTTCCAAAATTATTCGAAAAAATGGATCCACTCCCTGCCTCTACCTGACTTGGGGAAGGAAAGAAGGAGATAAAAAGAATCCCAAAATTTATCCCGACTATCAAACCATGCAGAAGAAAATATCCGCCGCCTATTTCGAGGCGGGGAAGAAAAACCGGGCACGCATTCTCCCGGTCGGTCTCGCTTATTCAAAAATTAAACAGCAAGACCAGGCACTCTTTGAAAGCCTCTATAAAAAAGACGGCAGCCATCCGTCTGAAACCGGAGCCTATGTGGTTTCCTCTGTTTTCTGGGCTGGCCTAACCGGTAAAGATCCAATCACCATAAAATGGCGGGGCGAAATTAAAAAACCTAAGGCTCACAGGCTACGCCAAGCCGCCCGGGCCGCACTCGAGAAGCTTAGTAAAAACTAAGGCGAACGACGAGGCGGACCTCCGCCTCTTTGATGCCCTGGTCCACCACGCAATTTTAAGGGCTCCGCTTTAAAATATCGGGGAATGACCGGCCAGTCCTCGGTCAAAAAATAAGCATAGGTGCCCTTGGGGAATTCATCGGTCACCGTAAACCGGCCATTGCACATATCCAGGTCACCCGATCCTTTTATATATTGATAATCCTTACTAAATGCACCGTCGTACTTTCCACCGGGTGGATTCGGACGATCTCCTTTTTTTAACCGAAAACTACTGCTCATTTTTTGGATTCCTGATTTCGGATCTTTTGGATTCTTGTATCCGTACAAAGCATACACCGGATAGCCGTCCATCGCATATCCGACCAGTGGAGAATGTTCTTTCGCATTCACCCCCAGTTTTTTAAGTAGCCCGGTCGGTAATCCATGGTAGTGATACGATCCATTAGGCTGAACATGGCCATGGTTGGCATCCAGTCCGAGCAGGACGGATCCGCCGAGAGCCTCGTAGTTCCAGTCCGCCCGCCGGTCTCCCATAAAAAACTCCGCCGTACCGGGGTCAAAAAGTACACCGTTTACCGCAATTCCAAAGGGCATATTCGGTGGCCCCCGGCCTGATTCGTTATGTAACGAAATAGGCTGACTGGCAGGTTTTTGATTGGTAGGGATTGAAAAATTATGGGCCTGTTCCTCCACTGAATTCGGATTGTGCCTGCTGGGGAATCGTCCGACCTTGTGCTTGGGTATTCCATTTGCCTCCACTTTAATTTCCTTTTTCAACTCCTTGAATTTACTCACGCTCTTCTGGGAAAGTTTTTCAACCGCTGGATTTAATTTCAAATCACCACTCTCCGTAACCGTATGCTTACGAACCGGGGGACGCCCACCCGGCCCGCGTTGCTGGCCAATCACCTGACAGGCAAAAAAGAGAAAGATTAAAAATGAAAGAATGCAAGTGGGCTGAGTTCTCATAATTACTAATAACTCAGAAGAATGAAAAAAGTTCCAATATACTTTTCAAGCCATTGAACTCTAAGTTAGGCTGTAACCAAAAATTCTACCTTCATCAATCAAGATTCACTCCCCTTCCGGGTGACCTGGACCGTCTTCCGTAACGCTTCGGCGAGAAATGCCTTGGGTTCCCTCGCCCGGTATTCCGGGTTATAAAGCTCCAATGAAATAGGTCCTTTGTAGTTTATCCTTTTAAGAGTCTTTAAGGTTTCCACCAAAGGCAAAACACCATCTCCGGGCAGAACACGAATTTTATCATCATGCCTCCCATGAGGTTCCACGCCAGCGGGACAATCGGAGAATTGAAAAATGGTAATGAAATCTCCCTGTAAATGATTAAAGTTAACCAGTTTTGATTTTCCCAAAAACATATGAAAGGTATCCGGTATAATTTGGGCTTTTTTATGATCCGCTCCAAAGGCAACCCGGGTTGCATCTGCAATTGAGGAAAGAGGAGAAAAGAAATTCAGGAATACAATCCCGGCACCCTCCATACCATAATCCTCAATCGCCATTTCCAGAATTTGACGGTAGCACCAGGAGGCCACATTATAATCGAAAGAATCTTTTAATTTCATGTTGGGGATAACCTGAACTTTTCGGCTACCAATCGCAGATACCATTCGTAAACGATTTCGATGTTCCTCGAGACGTGACTTGAAACTCTCTTCACTTGCATCCATCGAATTCCACAATCCAATTACACTGGGAATGTATAATCCCAAATCTGCCACCAAGCTCTTTATGTCCTTTAGATCCCCCCCCTGTTTTTCATACTGATCCAACTCCCGATCCCATGGTTCGACACAGTCAAAGCCAGCTTCCGCGGCCAAGCGTAGTTTATCTTCTAAACCAATTCCCTTGTCCAAAGTGGCGGTGTCCAAACAGATTGGCCAATAACTTTTCCCATTCTGCCAAGCTACCTTCGTACCTGACTTTGCCTTCCCCTCTATTTTTAGGTTTCGATCTTTCCCAAGAAGAGGAGCCGAAACAGCGGTTGAAGCAAGGGAAG
>NZ_CAXLMO010000003.1:0-59731 GCF_964187635.1 Candidatus Seribacter sulfatis
CAAAGCCCCGGCAATGCTCGTAGCATTGTAATCATACCTCAGCTTCAAGGTCTTCCCAGAAGCCGGCACCCCGCTCAGGTAGACGGCGGAAACTACACCGCTCGAGTGGGTTATATTTCCGGTTAGCGTGGCGTTGGAAGCACCCTCCGTCCAAGTTGCATTTCCATCGCTTATGGAAGCACTGCCGGTCAGCATCGGCGTATTGGATGCCGTATGGTTGAAGACTTGAGCCACACCATCCGTAGGCCCGAAGGTTTCTGTGGCATTTCGAGTCGAGGATCCGGAACTCCCGAATTGAAACGAGTAGGTTCCGTTCTTTACCTCTACAGTTCCGACATTTTCGGAATAGGTCAACTGGCCCGTCGTCTCCGCATCGTAAATCCTGAGTGTTATGGTTACATTCGCATCCGTCGGTTGGCCGTTCGAGTCGGTTAATCTGCCTTGGTAATTAATGAGCTTGGGAACGGTCGCGTATCCTACAGCCCCCAATAATTGAATCAGGACTGTAAGCAAATATAGCTTAATCTTCATGACTTAATTATAGTTGCATTAAAATATATGATCAATAAAATAATAAGTTTTATCGAACTAAATTACTTTATAATCTATCTTCAAATGCCATTCAACTGGTACTTCAGTAACAAATCCAAAGTATTCATTTATATATTTCCTATCACCAATCCATTTCCCACGAATATTGACCTCACATTCGCCTTTTCCGTTTTTTCACTCTTAGAGCAACCTAGAAAAAGGAAAGATGATATTATAATTAAATAAAGATTGAATTTCATCATCCAATTATATCCTAACAATTAGCTTCATTCCCATTATAAGATTTAACTAATTTTATATCCTCCAAGATGAGTATCGACTCATCAAACATGCCCAGCTGACGGTAGCCATTCGAGCGGGAGAGGCGGGTGCGGAGGTTCATTCCTGGATAAAAATTTCCACCATAACAACCTCCTTTTATCCTGATGAAATATCCAGTAGCATAGATCGGATTAGCAGATTTGAATCTTACGATTAAATTTCCATTTTCAGTGACTTCCCATGCTCTTGCTTCTCCTTGAATATGATTCGTAGTTTAAACCCAAAGCTTATAGACATCAATTTTGATGCTGTGAGCTTCACTCTCCATCGCTCAATGATTGGGAATCAGGACTCCTTTCGAAACGGTTTGCTTATGTCCTATTTCAAATCCGAGAAAAGCACATGTTCAATCATGGCAGACTGTGCTTGAACACGAAGCGAAAGGTCTAATTCAGATGCTGTTTCAAAGGTAAATGTACGGCATTTATGGGTAAGATAAAAATAGAGTGCTTCCGGAATTCCGTCTTTGGGTGGATTGGTGGGGCGAGGGCGAATAATTCCATTCTTTGCTTTTCTGCCATCAATCTTTCGTCTTGGATCTGCCCCAATAAAAGGGGAAGCTGCACTAATAATTGCATCCGCTCTTCCATCAGATATTCCATTTCGACTCGGCTCGTAGAGATAAACTCCTTGGCCGTCAAAATCTTCATGTAAAGTTATTACCAGTTGTAAGTTTATCTTCTTTGTCCGCGACATGATATATTCAATGAAGGGATTGCGAGGATTCTTCCAAATGCGGTTTAAGTCGATACCTTTGGCATCCCAACGTGAATTATTGATTAACCCCCAAGGGTTAAGGCATGGGTAAATTAAAAGAGGTAGTGAACTCAATCGATCCACATTTGATTCTGCCCACGCGAGTAATCCCTCGGTAGATCCACTTTCGTCACCATGAATTCCTGCAGACAGATAGAGAACGTTTTGTTCTTTAATAACTCGAGAAGTAATTTCGAAGCAGGGAAAACCGTCAATCTCGGCCACTTTTTTTATCTTAAGACCTGCGATACGGCATACAGTACGCCACCGTCGAACTAAAAATTTATAATCGTGACTACGATAATTGTTTTTATTGAAAGACATTTGTTTTATGAAAAAAATTTAAGTATTTCATACTATTATGTATTTTAACCTAGAAGCGCTACTTTGGTATGCAATACTCATTGATTGCATCGGAGCGTGTATCGTCACGCTCTTCTTTTTAGATTGGTATCATGAGAATTTCCCAAAACTTCAAAAAATATTCCCTCTGAGCAAGGGTTGGTGCATTGCCTACTTTCTTGGAGTTTTTTGGATAGGTTGCCTGCTTTACAGGATGAATATTCTCCCTTGGTAAACAATACTGGAAGGTGCTATTCCTCGGAATCGTCTTCTCCGTATTTCGTGGAAATTGATTTTCCATCCCTGAATGTTTTTCGGTAAAGAATTGAGCCATCCTCCTTGTAATATGTCCATTCTCCAAACCTCTGACCTCCTTTGTAATTTCCTTCCTGGCGCTTTTGACCATTTTCAAACCACCAAATAAGGGGGCCATCCCGCTTGTCATTCCAATGGGTATAAGTCATCCATTTTTTCCCGTTTTCAAACCACGATCTTGCATTTCCATCCTTCAGTCCGGCTTTATAATTTTCTTCCACTTTAAGATTACCATTTTCATACCAGGAACGTGCGATTCCATCCTTCTTCCCATAAGAGTATTTCGCCTCTAGCATGCTTTGGCCTGTGGGGTACCAAAAACGGGTGATTCCGTGAAATGTTCGAACATCGAGTTGTTCGCTACTTTCGGGAATGGATTCATGCGAAATACTGGTGGGGAGGACTTCGACAGAATACAATGGCATACCATTTTCTTTCCACCTACTTACTTGATTGATCTGCCCTTCGGATAAACGAAGTAAGATTTCAACCTGTGTATTTTCATATAGTTTTTTGATAAAACCATTGAGGGATTGCTCCGCATTTGGTGCGTATAAAATTCCGTTTCGAACTTGTAAATTACCCCAACTGAGGGCCTTATCAAAAATTTCTTTCTGTACTTGTGTGTTATTAAAATCTACCGCATTTGATTGATGCAAAAACCCGACAAACAGGAGGGAGGGAATTAGGTAGAATCTAATCTTTTCTTTCAATCGATTCATATCTCCAATGGAAAAGTATAGCACCCAATTGTCAATCTTTAGAAAATCCATCCTGTTCTATCCCCAATGATTGAAAGTTTGTATTTTATTATTCGCAAAGAGGTAAATTAGTTGTTAGTGTATCTATGTAAGTAAACCCGAGGCCTGACTAAAAAAACATGAATAAAAAAAAAGATACTCCCCTTGAGATTGGTGAAAAGATTATAGAACGAATTCCAAATAGAAAAAAGAAACGAATCGGGGAGGTTATATTTGTCCAGGAGGGGAAAACTAGAAAACTCGAACTCGTACAACTCAACTCCCATGACTTGTCGCCATTGAGAAAGGGAAACTTAGAGTTGAAATTCTTTCGACTTCCAGAAGACAGATGCAAAAGGTTAAATGAATGGAAGTATCTGAAAAAACGAACATTTCAAATTGGGGACATCATTAAACATTCAAGAAATGGACATGTCCGATATGGCAAAATAATCTGTTTTGTACACCCCGATGAATTATATACTGATTCAAATGAAAAAGGATATAATGGAAAAGACTTACTCGAATGTGTTTCAGTTACAGCGAGGAATGGCCTTCCACGAAAGATTGATTCCACCGGCGAAGTAAAAAGGTTCTTGGTGGGTCCTGAACGCTCTACTATATGTGAAGTTTTACCAATGGATGAAAAGGGAGGAATCCGTATCAAAGACTAGACAAAAAAAGAGAGGAACTACCGAGTGCTAGAGCAGCAAGGCAGAATCTATCTTCTTTTCATCTCCCTACAGGTAATGAACGATCAAAATTACCGGTTTACATTTTCGCACTATTCATTCCCCCATTCACTGGTACTACTGAATAAATAGATTGAATTTCGACTGCTAGTTCCACTTTTATTCTCTTACGCATTGTAATGCCCAATGAAAGATACTAAGTGCCTTTCCGATCAGAAATGAATTTAAGCAATGGGGGCGAGGTCAAAATCAGCCTGTAAACACTATTGAGGAAGGTATAATTCCAAGAAGTGGAATTGTGCAAATGCGGAAATAAAACTTACTATTAGCGGACTTGTGTCCTATTGTCCCTCGTTTCAATGCACAGAAAACGGGGTAAGACTGAGTCTAATTAATTAGGAAATATTTACCATTTACGAAGCAGTTCTTCCCAATAACTGTCCAAGCTTTCAGAATCCGGAAAGGACTTGGTAACAGATGCCTCAGCACTTTTGGCGTCATGATAGTAGAACACTATCTTATTACCTGTCTGCTCTTTCTTGAACAAATAAACTTGGCTCTTATTCACGCAAAGAGGATTCCCCTTATCATCAACGCCAGCTTTAATCACACTCAATGAGGCTTCTGACTTGTTGATTAACGCCCCCATGAAGAACGAAGCAGATAACATCACAATAATTCCCATTAACACTTTATTATTTTTGCACATAAGATTTTTCTCCTACAATTTGTATTTGATAAAACTCAATGAAAAAGAATCTTCAAAGAATGGCAAAAGAATTTCTTCTTATATGTATTCTTACTTGCACAACAGTTGATTTACGCCCTTCCTAATTACCAATCATTGGATCATGAAAATACTTACACTCACTCTAGTCCTCACTTTCACCTCTTTCCACTCACATGCGGAAAGGAAAACACTTGGCGACTGGGCACAGTTTCATCGCGAAGCAGATAACCTCAGTAAAAGTTGTAATTATGAAGATGCGGCCAAGTTGTACCAGCAGGTGGTGAAGGGCCGACTACCCTACCAAGGAAACAGGCACCGGGATGTCGGGGTAACATGGAATAACTTGGGAGTCGCACTTTATTTCCTGGGTGAGAATGAACAGGCGGGTGAAGCCTACCAAAAAGCGATCAATGTCTTATTACCTGCAATAGGAGCGAAACATCCCGATATTTTAACCGTTCAAACGAATCAGGCGTTTATAGAAGAATCGAATAATAATTTCAAGAAAGCAGAAAGAAGTTTTCGGGAATTATTACAAAAGAAACTTCCTCATGTCGGTGCAAGTCATACTGACTTGGCGGACTGCAAAGAAGGATTGGCATTGGCATTGGAGGGACAGGAAAAACATGAAGAAGCTTTAGAACAACTTCAAGACGCACTGAAAATAAGGATCGATCGATGGGGAGAGAACCATACCGATGTGGGAGCTACCTATGCTGCGATGTCTATAATTCACCTCAATGAGGGGGAATTTGAAAAAGCCAATAAATGGGACGAAAAAGCTCGGGCAATCCTTGGGAAAACAAAAGGAGCCTATCCCCCGAACCGAAATACAGTCTCCCGTTTAAAGCCACAACCTGCAGAACTAATGAAGGCAAGGAGTAAAGATTTACGGATACCCTAACCTCCTTCAATTACGAACTTAATTCCCTCTTTGAAACTAATTAATTTCCCTCCCAGTAGGACCCATGATTTGCTATCATGGATTCAGAGCGAAGAGGATCAACAATTTTGGTCTGGAAATACTTTTCAAGAAGGCTTGAATACAGAAGTTTTTTCAATTCATTTACAAAGAAAAGATTTACATTCCTTTGCATTTATTGATGAAAATGGATTGCTTAACTGCTACGGAGAAATTGTCCACTCCGTTGATAATAAGGCAGTTCTTTGCCGAGTAATAGTAAATCCAACAATCCGAAGAAGGGGGATAGGAAGAAAGTTCGTTCACAAAATAGTTGACTGGTGCGTGGCTCAAAAAAAATTCATGAGAATTACTTTAAATACTTTTGGCCATAACAAACCGGCACGAAATTGTTATCGCTCACTTGGTTTCAATGAAATCGCACTGAAGGAGAAATATCGGAGAGTCGGCCCGCATTGGAGAGATTTAGTAGTAATGGAAAAAAGCCTCAATATTGAAAGAATCTAATGACCATGCCTAACAAGATAAGCGGCGGACTGGTCTTATATGAAAAAGAGAACCAAACGACACAATTTTTAATCGCTCATCCTGGTGGTCCATTATTCAAGAATCGAGATGATGGATGGTGGAGTATTCCAAAAGGAGAACCCAATAAAGGAGAAGAAGTTTTTGATGCAGCAATACGAGAATTTGAAGAGGAAACCGGTTTAATTCCTCGTGGACCATACCTCGACCTGGGTTCCATTCTTCAAAAAAATGGCAAGCGAGTTTATGCATGGGGATTCTCAGGTAAATGGATTAAAGGAACCATTCCAAAATGTAATAAAATTACCCTAGAATTCCCCAAAGGGAGTGGGAAAAACTGGACTTTCCCGGAAATTGATCAAGCTGTTATGATGACAGAAAGGGAAGCAAAGACAAAATTATGCCCCGAACAATGCTCTTTTATCGATCGATTAATTGATGTTTTGGAAATAAAAGAAAGAGGAAGCAAGAGTTGAACCCCAAAAATAAATCGTGTAGTGTATTTAAATGACAAAACATTTACAGTCAGATTCTACCTTATTAAAGTCACCTCAATTATGGCTTGTCATTCTGATTATTGCAGTGGGATGGTCTCGATATTTACCCTTGTCCCATCCCGAGTTGTTTAACTTTACTCCAGTAATAGCTCTTTTTTTTATTTCGGGAGCGTTTTTAAAAGGGTTTTGGTCTTGGTTGGGTCCAATCACTGCGGTTTTTATTTCTGATTTGCTATTAAATCCATTTTACGGAGCGAATCTTTTTGAAACATTTACCCTGGTTACAATCATTGCCTACATAGGAATTTTTGCCTTGGGTAAATCAATTCGAAAATCACCACGGGTACTACCGCTTTTTGCGGGTGCAATCTCAAGTGCATTACTTTTTCATGGTTTAACCTGTGGGTTTGCATGGCTGATTAATCCAGCCTATGCAAAAACAGTCGCCGGTTTTTGGCAGGCTCAATTCTTTGGTGAACCTGGATATGCTCCTGCATACCTTTTCCTGCGCAACTCACTAGTTAGCACCGTACTTTTTTCCGCTGTTTTCTCTTGGCTTTTTATTAAAACTGGAGAGAAAAAAGGAAGTACCGAAGGGGCATTAAAGACCTCCAATATTTAGGTTTTTTAGGGGAACTAACTTCTTCTCTGACGAAACGCCTCAAATAAACAAACTCCGGTTGCAACAGAAACATTGAGGCATTCCACTGTGCCTCCCATTGGAATGTTAATTAAAACATCGCAGTTATCTGCCGTTAACCGTCGAATACCCGTCCCCTCTGCACCCACCACTAATGCGAGTGGGCCTTTTAGATTGGACTCAAATATTGTTATTTTCGCCTGGTCACTTGTACCCACCATTTTGATCGCTCGTTGATTAAGCTCCTTCATAAAGCGGGCCAAGTTTCGTACTCGAGCAAGAGGAAGAGCCTCAGCTGCACCCGATGCTACATGTCGAACCACATCAGTTAATCCAGCCGATCGGTCACTTGGAATTACAACGAGATTAATTCCCGCACCATCTGCTGAACGCAAACATGCACCCAAGTTCCTAGGATCTTGCACTTGATCCAAAATAAGTATGAATGGATCGTCATTTAAATTATCCAACAACTCGAGTGCTTCCTCCTCATTTAAAGTGGAAATATTCGCCTGTGGATTACCGTGTGTCTTCCTACCTAATGTCTTGGAAAACCTTCTGCCCATACGAAAATAAGATTAAGTGCAAAAAAAGTATTACTCGTGAAAGTCGGCCCCTTGGTCAGTTTCTTTCACATAACTTTTACGAATACAGAAATTCCCAAACCGTTCACCCTCTACTCGATTCTCGGCATAGTCCTCCAGTAATGGTCTCAGTTCAGCGACAATTTCTTCATGTGTAATCGCAGGCTTATACAACTTATTTAAACGAGTGCCATCCAACCCGGCTCCTAAGTAAAGATTGTACTTACCAGGTGCTTTACCAACCAGTCCGATCTCGCCAAGATAAGGACGGCCGCACCCATTGGGACAACCAGTTGAACGAATGGCAATTGATTCATCCCGAAGACCAAGACCGTCAATTATCGCATCCAATTCATCAATCAATTGGGGGAGATATCGCTCGCTTTCTGCCAATGCCAAGCTACAGGTTGGAAGTGCAGTACAGGCAATCGAATTGAGCCTTAAACCGCTTAAATCAGATGGTAAAAGAACACCATGTTTTGCTAAAATTTCATCGATCTTACCCTTCTCCTCGTTTCCAACACGGGCAATCACAAGATTTTGATTGGCAGTGAGTCTAAACTCACAGGGAATGGAAGATGCAATTTCACGAATCGCTAACTTGGGTTTGTCTCGTAGTCGACCTCCCTCAAAAAATAATCCATAAGTCCATGAACCATCAGCATCCTGATTCCATCCGTAACGATCGGTGGTAGATTCAAATAAAAAGTCTCGAGCAGGTTGTAAATCCCATCCCAGTCTTTGGTTGAGTTCTTCCTTAAACCATTCAACGCCACGATCTTCGATAGTATATTTTAAACGGGCGTGCCTTCGATCCGATCGGTCCCCAAAATCCCTTTGGATTTTAACCACCTCTTCCGCGACTTGAACTGCTTGTTCTGGGGTACAAAATCCAATTACATCTGCCAAGCGGGGAAAGGTGGTGGTTTTGCCATGAGTCATTCCCAAACCTCCCCCAACCAAGACATTGTAACCCACAATTTTACTATTCTCTGAGATGCCTACATAGCCTAAACAATTAGAAAAAACATCGACATCATTTCGAGGTGGTAACGCGACTGCTATTTTAAACTTTCGTGGAAGGTATGT
The DNA here is from genome assembly GCF_964187635.1 of Candidatus Seribacter sulfatis. NCBI lineage: Bacteria > Pseudomonadati > Verrucomicrobiota > Opitutia > Opitutales > Candidatus Seribacteraceae > Candidatus Seribacter > Candidatus Seribacter sulfatis. Next base: position 8,706 of record NZ_CAXLMO010000003.1, read on the forward strand.
TTTTCCATAAATAGGTTCCTCCACTTCTTCTCCTATCGCTGCAGTTTTTTCTCCGTCGAGCCAAATTTCGGCATACGCAGAAGTACTCGGCGTCAAATGATCGTGAATTTGCTGAGCTAAATTCAAAGCTTGCCCATGAAGTGCGGACTCAAAAGGGTTGGAGGGTGACATCACATTCCGATTCACATCACCACAGGCTGCCAATGTGTCAAGGAGGGTGTCATTAATCTCCTTCATTGTTTGCTTGAGGTTTTTCTTCACCACTCCGTATAACTGAAAAGCCTGCCTGGTCGTAATCTTGAGCGATTGATCACCAAACTTGTTACACAACTCATCAATTCCGAGCCATTGCTTGGGCGTACAAACTCCTCCGGGTACTCGGACTCTTATCATAAAAGAAAACGCCTTTTCTTTCTTTTCCTTAAGCAAAGCCGCCCTCTCGTCACGGTTATCCTGTAGATAGGTTCCGTGGAACTTGGTCAGTTGTGCATCATCCGCAGAAATGGAACCGGTGGAAGTATCTGACAAACCGTCCAATATAGTACCTCGTAAAAAATTACTTTTTTCCTTAATACCCTCGTTTTTAGAAAGCTTTTTACTTTTTTCAGGATCTGAAATCATGGATAATCAAAATAGCTTTTTTCAAGGAATAGGCAAGTGTTCTCAATTCCATTTATGTCATACAATCAAAGTGAACAGGGAAATTCATCAAGCATAAGAGCTGAATTGAAACTTAATTCTTGATTTTGATTGGGCCAAGTATTTGTAGAATCGACATTGGCTGCAAAGCAAATCATCCCCGCGTTGTCTCCAGTATGTTGAGGTGCAGCACATAGTAGTTCGGTGTCATTCTTTTTCGCCATCTTATTCATCTCGTCTCTCAAAACTTGATTATTGGCTACCCCTCCAGAAAGCCCAATACTACGAAAATTACCGCACTCCAATGCATGTCCTACCTTCCTTACTAACTGCATAATCGCTGCAGTCTGATAGGAAGCAGCAAGATCGGAATAACGTTCATGCACTTCTGATTCTGTCATCTTTTTAAGAGTGTAAAGCAAACTTGTCTTTAGACCGGAGAAACTAAATTTCATCTCATTTTTGGAGGAAAATGCTCGAGGAAAATCGTATGCCTTGATATTTCCTCCCCTTGCTTGTCTTTCCAGTTCAGCACCCCCTGGATAAGGAATTCCTAATAATTTAGCTCCCTTGTCTAGTGCTTCACCCACAGCATCATCCACCGTTTTTGCAATAATAGAAATCTCCTTATTTTCATTCAGTATAAAAAGAATAGTATTTCCTCCGGAAACCAGTAATCCCAAATGAGGCAGGTAAGGAGCAAGAGTACCCTCCCCGCTTAAACCTAAAGGTAAAAACGGAGAAAATGCATGCCCCCTTAAGTGATTAACTCCAACAACTGGAACATCCCAAAGAAGTCCCAACGATTTTGCCACGCTCATTCCAATGCCCAGGCAACCCACTAGACCGGGACCACAAGTAACCGCTATTTTCGAAACAATTGAATCTAGTTGGTGTTTTTCTTTCGCTAAGGACAACAGGGGAATAAAATTATTTAAGTGCTCTGAAACTGCAATATCTGGCACTACCCCACCGTACTCGGAATGTTGTGTAATTTGGCTATGAATCCATTCTCCTAGAATACCCTCGCTAGGTGAATACAAAGCTAACGCAGATTCATCACAAGAACTTTCGATTCCTAAAATCATTGTTTTAAAGGAGTGCCCTCGTCTCCATTTAATAGGAGGACTTCTTCTGCTTTACCCAACTGAACATCAACAATAGGAGTAAAACCAAATTGTTTTTCGAATGTTTCCCGAGTCATAATATCCTGACTATACCTTTGAATTCTAAGTTTGGTTTCATTTTCGTCAGAACAGTCGACCTTGAACTGAGGTTCAATCCCTTCCTCGTGAATAGTAGATCCGTCGGGTAGAAAATACATTGCAGTGGTTAATCGCAAACCAGATTCATCTTCCATTGGAAAGATAGTCTGCACGGAACCTTTTCCAAAAGATTGCTCTCCAATAATTGGTGCCCGGCCCAAAACTGATAAGGCACCACCAACAATTTCCGAAGCACTCGCACTTCCTTCATTCATTAACACTACCATCGGAATATCAGGGAGATTTTCTTCTGTATTTGAATGGTAGTCACGCACCTCATTTTTCTTCCTCCCCTTGATCGAAACAATTAACTGCCCTTTCGAAAGAAAACATTCTGTAATTTCGATTGCGGCAGATAAAAGCCCACCAGAATTATCTCTTAAATCTAGAATTAACCGTTTCATTCCTTTTTCCTTCAAATCTGAAATTGCTTCTTTAAATTCCGCTCCAGATCGTGAGGTAAACTGGACTAATCTGATATAGGCCGTTCCATTCTGATCAACATTCATTCCTTCGACACTAGAAATATTAATTTTTTTTCGAAGAACGGTAATTCCCCTCATCTCACCCAGTCTTGAACGAACGGTTATTCGAACCGACGTATTCTCCTCTCCCTTGATTCGCTTACTTACTTCTGCTAGTTCCCAACCTGCTAAAACTTCTTCTTCCACCTTCGTAATATATTCCCCAACAGATAATCCCGATTCTTCAGCTGGACCACCAGGAAAGACACGGGTTACAAGAACTCCCTCTTCCACCTTTCTGATCATTACCCCAATACCAACATATCGCCGGTGGGTATCATCCTTAAACGCTGTGTATTGTTTTGGTGTGTAATAACTAGAGTGACGATCTAATTCGGTAACCATTCCAGAAATTGCAATGTCTGTAAGTTGACTATAATCGGACTTATTCTTATCAACATATAATGCATTGGTTATCCGTAAAGACTCTCCAAATCGAAATAAAGCATTCCAATATTCAGAATCGAAAAATGATTGTTTCGAAGGGTCTAGCCAAACTTTGCACAATAAAAACGAAAGAACAAATGATGGAATCCCCCAAATAAAAAATTTCTTTAATCTCACTTCTATTCATTTATCCAAGCAATCATGTAAAGCCAATGACAAAGGAACAAATTACCATTTACGATATCCTGCAAGAAAAACTTAAAGATCGTATCGCCCTACCCATGGACGAATTTATTAACATTGTACTGTATGATCCTTCTTTCGGTTATTATTCTCAGATTCGTGAACGTGTGGGAAAAAGTACTAATACAGATTTTTATACTTCCAATACATTTGGAACTCTTTGGGGAGAGATGATTGTTGATGCCTGTGAAAATATTCTTCATGGCCAAGAGATTGAGAATTATACATTTGTTGAAATCGCTGCAGAGCCAAACTGCTCAATATTGAAAAACATAGAGCATCCTTTTTTATCTTCAATCACCTACAGATTGGGTGATTCTATAGAAATCCCAAGCCCTGCAATAGTATTTTCTAATGAATGGCTAGACGCTCAACCCTTCAAAAGATATCGTTATTACTCTGCAGAAAAAAGATGGAGAGAGGTTGGTGTTCAATTACTGAATGGGGAACTTAGTGAATTTATTTTGCCTGAAATTATAGATCCACCATTTCCTGATGCTAGCCCAAATGAATATACAATCGATTGGCCAACCGGGGCTGATCACTCGCTTAAACAAGTAGTTTCCGAACCGTGGAATGGACTTTTCCTCACCTTTGATTATGGATTGTCAAAAGAAAGCATTCTGTACGAAAGACCGGAAGGAACTGCGCGTGCATACTATAAGCATAAGATGAATTGTGATCTATTTTCCCGCCCCGGAGAACAAGATCTAACCTGTCATTTATGCTGGGATGAACTAATCAAATTATTAAAACAAGGTAATTTTGAAAAGGTAAGTCTTGAAAGCCAGGAATCGTTTTTCATGCATTACTCACAAAACAAGATCAAAAGCTTAATTGAGAAAACTGATAATTCCATGAATAAACAGGTCCAAAAACTAAAGGAGCTCATTCATCCCCAACACTTTGGAAGCAAGTTTCAAGCCCTGTGGGGAATTAGGAATTAAACCAAGTGTTGACTAAAGAATTACAAATCTAGGGAATTCGCGTACCCAGTGCGTTGGGCACCTCGAAAGGTCGTCCAACCTCATAGATTCTTCTGATTTGGTCTTCGTCATATACTCCCTCAAAAACACCAAATTCGTCAATACTGCCATTAAGTGCAACTCCGCCGTTCGCACCCTTTGTGGAGCTTGAATGCCCAAGCATTGCCTTGGGGAAGGTCAGGATGACTGGGTCAATTAGTTTTTCTCGACTGAATGATCTTCCATTAACATAATGAGTAATCATTTTGGCGTCGGCATTGTAAGTTGTGGCAACATGAGCCCATCGTCCTAACTTGTCTGAACGAAATGCTACAGCGGATTCATAAAAAGTGTTTCCGCCACTGTTTCGTGTGCGCAAGACAATTTTCCCATCGCCATTGACACTCCAACATACTGAACCAAGCGATTTAGGTTCACTGCATATAATTGGGGAAATGGACTGGTCAAGAGAATCAATTTTTAACCATGCCGAAAAAGTGGCCGATTTCAAATGACTGGGGAGTTGTAAACGAACACGGTCGTTTTTTCTCTTAAAAGAAAGTGCACCCTTACCCGACCAACGCCCCTCACTCCAATTACAACCCACAATTGCTCCATTTTGAACAGATGAGTTAGAAACGCTTTCATTCCTAAGAATTCGAGACCATGGGCTATGATTATCGAAAGAAAAGTAAAGTACTGTCTTCGGGTCGGAAGAAATATCATTGCTCAAATCGACCCAGGCCGAATGTCTGCGCTGGGATTCCTCCATCGAGCGAAAGGCAAGATCAGCAGCACTGATGAATGGCTCCGATGGCATTTCGACCCAGTTTGCATTCCCATAAGGATCGATAAAGATTGATTCTCCTCCGGATACTTCCCTGGTTATGTTTTCACCCGAGTCAGTCTGGCCTTCGTAAATCACATTACCTTGATAAACAAATAATTCTGTCGAGCCACCGGCATGTACGTGAAGACCAAAATCAGTTCCCAAATCGATCACTCTTCCCTTCGGCACAACTACAGTAAATCCAGTTGCAACCTGTGGTACAATAGCCCGTAATTTCCCCCTCGCCAACGAGCCTTCGTTCGGATTTTCTAAAGAAAATTCAACCGGTCCTTCCAACACAACTGTAGCCCCCTGTAAGAATTCAACCTGGGCCAATCCATTCGCTAATTTAAGGGTACTCGGTTCTAATGTATCTCCCAAGTCAGCACGAAATTGGGTCGGGTCTTCCCATCTAACTCCAACCGATTTAGTTAATACAGCAACAGTATCAACAATTACCGGTGCTCTTTCTAAGGGTGCAGCAGGGTCATCTCCCTTGCTGTTTACCAACTTAGGGGCGTCAGTAGAAAAGGAAAAGTTTTGTATTTCCTGATTAAAAAAGATTCCAAAAACAACCAAGGCAGCAATTGCAAAAAGAGGCTTCCAAAAAGAAACAATATTGGCGGGAGACTCTTCGACGGTGTCTTCAGTATCGTCACTTATTAACTCCTCTGCATAATGCCGCAAACTGGAGGACATATCCATGAATTCAATGTAATACTGCCGTACCTCCTCATTATCAGAAATCCAGTTTTCTAATCGAACAAGTTTATGCTTGGGCAAATTATTCTCGACTAGTGCATCAAGAAGGTCGTGCAATTCCAATATTTCCTTATCGCTTAAACTTGTCATGCTCTTTCTGTAGATATCTCGAATGAGACACAATCAAACAGTGTTTTACGGATACGATTAAGTGCCTTGTACGCTCCCTGTATTGTACGTCCAGATGCCTGTGCCGCAGCAGTCACATTTTTACCTGATTCATAACGAGTAAGCACCATCCTACGATCCCGATCATTCAACTTTTTTAAACAGCGAGATAATGCACCATGTCGGGTATCTAATTCTTCTTCCAATTCAAATCTGGTTTCTGAAATTACATCCAATACTTCTTGATTAAAAACAACTTTAGATGTCGCAAATTTTTTTCGAGCTGCACGAACTTTCCAATAGGCAATCTGGCAAGCCCAGGAATAAAAATTCGTTCCCGTTTCAAAACCAGAGAATTTCTCGCAAATAGTAAGGCTTGCTTCCTGCAATATATCTTCTGCATCGCTTCTAGAGGGTACCAGAGTATGAATATATGCAAATATTCGACGCTGATACTTCATCATTAATTGTACCAACTCAGATGAGCGGTCCTGCACATTATTGCTCATCGTAGAGAATTAAGCTGCTTGCTTCACCTTTCCTTTGGAAACTCGTAAAGACTTTGTTTTAGAGTCAAATTTTTCAAATTTATCCAATCCCCTGCGCTCCACTTCACGAACTGCTTTTTCGAGACTTTTAGAGGATAATTTAACCATTTTAACTTTAGGACGAGCGTTTTTAACTTTATCAGCAATGTCTATCATCTTGTAATAAATTGTGCCTCCTGGCGATTGCGAAAGTCGAGAAGTTAACTGAACATTTTGCTTTCTCCTCCGTCTTGTTCTCTTCACACTGTTCGGGGGGTGTTTTTCACTTCCTTCACTTTCATCTCGGGCAAGGTCACCGTTAGAATCTTCAATTAATCGGGAAAGAGTTGATTCATCGAGGTATTTATTACCCAAGTCATTACAAGCAAAATTTTCATCATAACCCACTTCATCGTAGGGATCAGTAATTGTCATTATTTTGTACGCAGAGCCTAAAATCCCCTTGAAATCTTTCCAGAACCATTGCACCGCTTGCTGAACCGCTTTCTTTCTACTGTTACCGTAAACGGCTTTTGTCGCAATAAAAGTTCGATTCGGTCCTAGGCGAGCCTCGATCAAATATTTTGTATCGTAAATCAGGCGGAAGTAATCGTCGTAATCAATTTTGAGCTTGATGTCATATCTTAGGAAGTCGTTGACTTTCATCATAGTATTTAATCTCCTTTTAGGCGTTAAGAATAGGGTTATTGCGATGCGTCTAGTGAATCGAACGCAATACCTAATAGGATGTTCTATGACAATTTAGACAAAAAAAGTTACTTTATTTCATAAATAAAACTAAGGCATTGAATACCAACGACATAAGTCATCAGGTTATTCTTTAGATAAAAGTTCTTTAATTTCTTTTCTTAATTGCTCACCCGTATTGGCACCGAATCCAACATGGACAAATCGTACCAATCCCTTTTGGTCAATTACCACAGTTTGAGGAATTCCCCCCACCATGTATGATTTGCCCACGGTATTTGATTTATCTAATGCAACCGTAAGTTGATTCAATTTTTTGGACTTGATAAATTGGTTTATGGTTTTCTTATTTTCTCCCTGATTCATAGCGACAAAGCGAACTTTACTTGAATCAAAAGAAGAGGTTACTTTTTGCAATATCGGCAATCCCCGAACACAAGGACCACACCAAGTTGCCCAAAAATCGAGCACAACCACTTTACCCTGATGATCTGAAAGACGAAATTTTGTTCCGTCCAGTAAAGAGGCTTCAAATGGGGGTGCGGATTCTCCAATTAATTGCTTTGGACCATCACTCTTCGCTTGTTCGAGGGGAGAATCAGATGAAGGGGGGAGAATCTGTTCTGCAAACTGATCAAGGTCACTCGGTAATACCTCCACCCGAACGAAAACATTTTTATCAACCGCTTGCGTCTTGACTCGGTTTAAAATGGGAGGTGCCTGCCCTCCCTGCTTGGCCATTGCCAACTGAGCCATTCCCAATCCTCCTTGTGCAACTGTCCAAAGTCCAAGTGCGGATTGAGTATCCTTGCAACTTACACAAATTTCCAACCCCAAAGATTTCTCCAAAAAGCTGATTGAGAATCCCAATTCCCTAATTCCTTTTACAGAATTGGCGAGACCGGCAAACAAAGGATTTTGTTGATTAGCCGCAAATTCTGGTCTCTCCCATAAGGCAGGATCAACATTGACCGCAAATGTGACCTGTCGTTTGTCAGACATTGCATCCAAACTGACAAGCGATTCATGACCGAACTTTCCCACGAGTGCTCGATTAACATTATCGGGAATGCCCACCATCAATTCCGAATAATTCTTTTCTTTTCTTATCGCTAATAACAGATCAGATGAACTCGCTTCTTCATCCATAACTTCAACAGGAATAGTCATGTATGTGGTATTTCCATTAGTCCGCTTCGTTTTCTCCACCCGATCGCGAGCTTCCTTGCCATCTTCATTCTCTAACTCTCCAAGCATGAATGCAAAAAGTTTATCCTGATTAATTTCCCCCTTAACTTTTGCTTGAAACAAAATATCTAATTCAGAACCAATCTTGGGAGAACGCCCTAATTCTTTCATCTTTGATATGCCCTCTAATCCCTCCACAGTGACTCTGAAACTCTCTAAATCATCAATTTTGAGTCCAGTCAGCTTGAGGACTTCCTGTACTTCTTTATCCGATTGGATTTCATTGATTTCTTCGGTAATCTGAGGGTATTTTTCCTCGATCAATTGGTAAAATCCACTTTGTCGTATCGAATCGATCTGCACTTGAAAGAACATCAGGAAAGAAAATAAAAATTCTGAACTCATATTGTATTAGGTTTTGGGGGGGATAAAAAAATATGCTACTGTTAATAAAGTTGATTGTTTAATAAAATACTTAAAGGCGACCTCAAAAAATATTAGTTTTGTAAAGAATATTGCAATTAGGAAGTTTTGTACCGGTAAACATTTGTTTCCCGTCCCTCAAATCCAATTGCTTGGTATAATTTGTTAGCAACTTCTCGGCTAGGACGGGAAGTTAAATCAGCACTTTTTGCACCCAGTTCTTTTGCTACATTCAAGGCATGGTTCATCAATTCTTTCCCGACTCCCTTACCCCGTGCCCTTTCATCTACAACCACATCTTCAATCCATGCTTTTGTCCCGGTAGGGATAGAAAAAACAACTAGGCTAAGCATTCCAAAAATAGTATCGCCTTCTTTTGCTACATAAAGCCGAGTACACTCCGAATTGGTAAGCTTTTGCAGAGTGCTCCCATTAATTATCTTTGCGGACTTGGAAAGTTGAGGTAAAAGACGATTCACGGCATCTAATGTCGCATCGTCAGCTTCAGTGATTTCAAATATCTTAATCATTTAATTTTTTTAAAATGTGTGTCTGTTATAAAAAAAGTATCTCTTTCCAATTGTCGATTAGTTTAACCATTCTTCAATATGAAATTTCCATTTTGTAAATGAATCAAAATTTGTTTCAATTCAGTCAATGTCTTGTGTGTGCGTTTGGCACGTTTTTTTCGTGACAACTTTTTCCAATGCTCACAGGGTAAGGATTGGTTATATTTTAATGTTCAAAAAATTCCATTTCATAATCAAATACCCAGTACCAAAATCTTACTACCAATATTTCATTATGATTTCTAGTACTCGAGCTTTCCTCTTTATCGGGTTATGTTTTTGTTTACTCAAACCGTTATATCCAAAGACCGAATACCCCTACCCTGGTGATCGTCCTAGTGGGATTACCCTGCATGCATTCGTAGGGGGAAATATTCAGGTGACCCCCGAAAAAAAAATCAAGGGAGGCACACTAATCATTCGTGATGGAAAAATCGAGGCAGTCGGAAAAAATCTAAAGATTCCCGATGGATGCAGAGAGTGGAACTGTACGAATCAAACAATCTATGCTGGTTTTATTGATCCCTACTTGCTCTCAGGCACCGAGAACCCAAAATTTCTTGAACTCAATCATGATGAGCATGTTCACGCAACCGCAGACCTTTCCTTTCATGGACTACCCTCCACCGGACAAGATCCTGGGGAAAAAGGCCCAGGTTTTGAAGTATCTGGTGTTCACCCACAAAGAAAGCTTATGGACGGACTTCAAGCAGAAGAAAAGAAATGGGGGGAATTGAGGAAATTCGGTTTCACATCCGCTCATCTTGTACCATCAGAAGGAATTTTTCGCGGAACCGGGCCATTTGTACTTCTATCAGATCAAGAACCAAATGAATTAATTCTAAAAAACGAAGTCTCTCAAATTATTGCCTTTGATCCAGTGGGGAAAAATAGTTCTCCTCCAGTTTATCCTGTTTCATTGATGGGGGTATTGTCAGTTATCCGGCAAAGTATACTGGAAACAAAATATGCAAATGAGCGGGTTCGATTCGAGATTAAAAATCAAGTGAATCTACGATTTATGCCTCATATTGGAATCCAAGCACTTTCTCGTAGTCTGGGAGAGAGAAAAAGTATGCCCATTTGGATTGAACCGGGAAGTTGCCTCATGAATGCAAAAGCAATGGAGATCGCTCAGGAATTTGAATTAAACAATCCAGTAATTATTGCAACTGGTGATGAGTGGCGAAATCCTGAAATCTCCCTTTCTCCACACCACGATTACATCCTCCCCATGATCTTTCCAACAATCCCTGACTTGCCCAATCCCGAGGATTGGGAGCAAGTTTCCCTGGATCAGTTAAGGGCATGGGATCACGCACCCAGTATGGCCCGACTTCTGAATGAAATGACTCGTACTATTTCTTTCACTACTTCGGAAACTGAACCCGGAGAATTTCATAAAAATCTTTTACAATCAATCGCCAGGGGATTGCCGGAAAACTCGGCCTTGGCCAGCCTGACCACGAACCCAGCACAAATTTGCGGAGTCGATAAAATCTGCGGAACATTGGAAGCAACAAAACTTGCCAATTTTTTTATTGTCGCAGGAGAGACCTACTTCACGGAAAATCCCAGAATTGAATCCACTTGGATTCAAGGCCGCCCTTTTTTCCATTATCCCGATAACGGGGTTACGGATTCAAATTCTACTCAAAAAATAAAAGAGCAAACGAGCAAATTAGCGCAGCATCCTTCCCAATTGAACAAACCGGTACTTCGTCCCACCTCTGTTCTTTTTTCCGGTTTTAAGCTATGGACCTGCGAAAACGAAAGTATTTTATTGGATCATGATATTTTAATTGAAAACGGAAAAATCTCGAAAATAGGACCAAAGCTGAAGAATGACATGCCCAAGGGGTGTCAAGTTATTTTGGGGAAAGGCAGGCACCTGACTCCCGGCATTATTGATTGCCACAGTCACGCCATGATCCTCGGCCGGGTCAACGAGTCTACCCTACCCTCCACCGCAATGGTTCGCATTGCAGATGTCGTCAATTCGGAGAGTGTAAATATTGAAAGACAGTTAGCAGGCGGCGTTACCATTTGTAATCTTTTGCACGGTTCGTCCAATCCAATAGGAGGGCAAAATGCAGTCATCAAGCTCAGGCTCGGCGAGTCTCCTAATAAGTTGATTTTCAAAAAAGCACCCAAGGGAATTAAATTCGCCCTCGGGGAAAATGTGAAACAAGCCAATTGGGGTGATAAGTACACCACTCGTTTTCCGCAGTCAAGAATGGGCGTGAAAATGTTTTTTCAAAACCGCTTCGGCGCCGCTATTGTTTATGAGAAAAAACTTAAAAATGCAGCCGTTAAGGGATTACCATTCAGGAGAAACCTTGAACTAGATGCGATCCTTGAAATCATTAGAGGGAAAAGGTTTATTCACTGCCATTCCTACCGTCAGGATGAAATACTCGTTTTCCTGCGTACGATGGAAGGCTTTGGCGTACGGGTGGGCAGTCTGCAGCATGTACTGGAGGGATATAAAGTCGCAGATGAAATTTCCCGCCATGGAGCGGGAGCCTCCACCTTTTCCGATTGGTGGGCTTATAAATTCGAAGTCTATGACGCGATCCCTTACGCTGGCGCAATTATGCATGAAAGGGGTTGTGTCGTCAGCTTCAATTCGGATTCTCCGGACCATGCTAGACGGCTCAATCTTGAAGCAGCGAAGGCGGTAAAATACGGCGGTCTTTCCGAAATGGAGGCACTCAAGTTCGTGACTCTCAATCCAGCAAAGCAGCTCGGTATCGATCCGTGGGTTGGCTCGCTCCAAGTGGGCAAGGACGCGGATATCGCCATCTGGTCAGGTAACCCACTCGACTACCGAAGCCGTTGCGTACAGACTTGGGTGGACGGAGTACTTTTTCATGAAATTGAAGCCTTAGCCAAACGCGATAAAAATAGAGCAGATGAAAGATTATCACTGGTTACCAAAGCTCAAAAATCACTGAAAAAGGATAATTCCATTGAGCCCTCGGAAAAAGCGAAGAGCAAGTTTTTCCATTATTCCCTTGAAAGTGCATGCGATCTATACCCCCATTCCTGCAGGTCCAATGAAAACCACGCCCACTGTCTTCATCAATGAAATCAATCGTTCTGCATCTCCACCTTTGGGCTATCCCGTTCTTTTTAATGGGAGAAACCACAACGCTTTATCGGGCAAAAAAGATTCAAGCTACCCCGTCCCAATTCTATCAACCCGGTGAAATCTTAATTGAAAATGGGAAAATCAGGGCAATTGGAAATTCAGTTAAAATCCCCAATGATTGCAAAATTATCGAATGGAGAAACTCGGAAATCTACCCCGGATTAATAAGTCCCGGTTCTTCACTTGGTCTCGCCGAGATCAACGCGCTTCGTGCTACAAGGGATCTATCTGAAGTGGGCACTCATACTCCTGCGATTGAGGGCTGGGTTGCAGTCAATCCCGATTCTGAACTAATTCCTGTTGCCCGAGCCAATGGAATCACCCACTCATTAATTATACCGATGGGAGGAATGATTTCCGGAACCTCAGGTTTACTTCAATTACACGGGTGGGGGATAGAAGAAATGGTGATTAAAAAACAGGTTGCACTTCACCTTTGGTGGCCGGGTCATGGATTATCCATCCCCCAACCAAGCCTAAAAAGTAAAACCAAGCCTAAATCAATTGCCGAGCAGGACAAAGAGAGAATAAAGAGAATTACCGAAATCAATGAGTATTTTGACCAAGCAATTGCCTATCAAAAGCTCAAACGATCCGGCGATCAAAGCTTTGTACTAATTCCTTCCTGGGAAGCAATGATTCCTATTGTGGAAGGAAAAGTACCGATCATGATTCATGCCGACGAATCAAGGCAAATCAAGGCGGCCGTTCAATGGGCACAAAAAAGAGGATATCAAATTGTTTTATCAGGAGCGCGCGATTCATGGAAACATGCTGATTGGTTAGCCGAAAACAAAATCCCGGTCATTTTTAGGCATATTTTTTCTGCCCCCCCTCATAGAAGCTCCCCGCATGATTATTATTTTAAAGCCCCTGGTATTCTTGCACGCGCCGGAGTTCCACTATCAATCGGTCTGCCATTAGGAGGATGGGCAACAGCCAACCAAAGAAACCTGCCCTACCATGCCGCTCACGGAGTAGCCCATGGTTTCAGTCGGGAAAAAGCATTAGCTTCGATTACTATCGAACCGGCAAAAGCATGCGGAATCGACCAGCGTTTGGGAACTCTTGAGAAAGGAAAAGAAGCCACTTTCATACGGACCTCTGGAGACTTACTCGATATGCGAATTTCTGTACTTGGCATGGTCATGCAGGGAGATGAAGTAAGTCTTGAAAGTCGGCATACTCGGCTCAACTTACGCTACCTAAATAGACCCAAACTTTAAATAATTATTCATTACAAAAAAAGGCATGTGGTTTGCCCAAACCACATGCCTATATTTGACATTGAAATTATGATAAGTTAATTGCCTGTAACTTTTTTCGAATGACAAATACTCATAAGCTGAGCTTAGAATGTAAGATATTTATTCTTATTTCCTTCCCTTTATTAGTAACATTCTTGCATTATTTAAAATTAATATAAAAGAAATTTAATTTTGAGAAAAATATTCTATCCTTCTATCATATTCTCCCTTAGGCGCGATAATCTTCAATAATTTTGGATTAAGTTCAAATCCATGATGATCGCGAAAGAATGTCACTGTGTTTAAAATTAACAATACTTCCACCGAAGACTCAGATACATTTGCTGTATCAATTAGACTTGGCATTGGATCAATTTTTTCAGTCAGTGCAAGAGCTTCAATCGCTCGCATCCTGAGCATTAAATTCTTGGAACTAAGCATTTTTTTTAAATGAGAAGAAAGAGGCTTCGCCTTTTGACCAAATTGTGAACACACCATAGACGCCCAGTATTTTTCCCATTCCGTTCCATTTTGAAAAATTTTAACAAGCTTGGGCATTGCTTTTTGAAATGAAAGCAGAGCAAGGTCAGCAACATCCACAAGTTTAGTAATTTCTTCGGAATGGTCCTGACCAAAAGCTAGCGGATTCTTCAAAGCACGATCAATCATGTGGCTTTCCGGATAAAAACTAAGGTCGTTGATCGCCTTTACCTTTCTTTGCAATTTCTCTCTTAATTCGGAAAGAATATCCTGCTTATCAGAATGACCGGATACATCATTCACTTCATGCGGATCTTCAGATAAGTCAAAAAGTTGCTCGGCCGGCCGGGCCTTAAAAAACTGGCTTTGTTCATCCGATAACTTCCCCCTCTTGAATAATTCACGCCATTCCTGAAAAGCAAGCATGCGATACCGATAATTATTTTGTAATCCATCAGGGTAGAAGCCCTGATAATTTCGAATATACTTCCATTTTCCTTTTCTGTATGTACGAACAAAATCATATTTTTCGTCAAAACGATCAGCATAACCAAAAGTTTCATCGCGGGCCTCCAATTCCTTAGCAGAAATTCCCCTTCCCATAAATGCCTGCCCGTCCAATCGTTTATCCACCTTTATACCGGCTAGGTTTAAAACGGTGGGTCCAAAATCGATAAAGTTTACAAAGCCATCTGTTCTCGTACCCCTTTTCAAATCGACCAAATTCTTAAAATTCTCAGGAATTCGAATCACTAAGGGAACATGTAGTCCGGACTCGTACGCATACCCTTTCCCTCTTGGCAAAACGCCACCGTGATCACCAAAATAAAAAACAAAAGTATCTTCAAGCACGCCATCCTCCTCAAGCCTCTTTAACACCCCACCGATTAACTCGTCGATCAATTCAATGCGATCATAGTAACGGGCATGAGTGTAACGAAAGGTAGGGGTGTCCGGGTGATAAGGATGCAGGTCAACTTCCCCAACTGGAGTTTTAGTCCTTTCATCTTCCATAACTTTTTTTGAGAAATGAAGCGATCCCTCATGAGACTGTGCCATTGACTGCATATAAAAGAATGGCGTGTCCTTGTTTGGTCGATTTCTCCAGCTTGCTTTATTACTCGACTCATCCCACGATTTAGTTCCATTAGATTTAAAATTATAATCCTGCTTACGGTTATTGGCACAAAAGTACCCTGAATCTCTAAGGATAGCGGACCACGGTAAAACTCCCTTTGGCAAACTGGCTAATTCCGCTTTACGGTGATATTGAAAACCTCCTCTTGGGGCTAAGATTCCCGTAGCCAGAGTTGAACGGGCTACGGAACAAACAGGTGCATTTGAAAAAGCATGATTAAAGGTGACTCCTCTTTCAGCCATTTTTTCCACATTGGGCATGCGACCGAATTTTGCCCCATAATGCTTTAGGTAATGAATAGAGTTATCTTCCGAAACTAAAAAGACAAAATTAGGTTTTTTGGCATGTGCCCAACCAACAAAAATAAGGAGCAGAAGAAAAAGAGAATATGCTTTCATGGATCCTCTTATGAGAGATTCACCTTTCAAGTCGACCGTAATACTATCAATTCATGCAATAATATCTTTGACCACATGACCGTGAATATCTGTCAGTCGAAAATCCCGTCCCTGATATCGATAAGTAAGTTTTCGGTGATCAATCCCGAGAAGGTGTAGAATTGTTGCATTCAAATCATGCACATGCATCGTATCTTGTGTCCAATGATCCATATTGGGCTTAATTACATTTCCGTCCCGATCTGTCAGGTTGTATCCGTACTGATCGGATTGTCCGTAAGTGATTCCGGGTTTCACTCCACCGCCCGCCATCCAGGTCGTAAATGCTCGGGGATGATGATCCCGGCCATAATTTTCTCTTGTCAATTTCCCCTGGCAATAATTAGTTCGTCCAAATTCCCCTCCCCACACAACTAAAGTGTCATCAAGCATGCCCAAACGTTTAAGATCCGTAATCAATGCATAACAGGCTTGGTCAATATCCTTGCATTGGGAACCGTGCTGACTGGGCAAGTTACCATGAGAATCCCAGCCTCTGTGAAAAATTTGTATATTGCGCACCCCGCGCTGAGCCATCCGTCTGGCATTCAGGCAGGAGGCGGCGAATGTACCGGCTGTCTTGGCATCCTCTCCATATAACTCAAAAACCTCGTCCGGTTCTTTACTATGATCCATCAGTTCCGGAATGGACGATTGCATACGATAAGCCATTTCGTGTTGTTTGATTCGGGAAAGAACTTCGGGGTCAGCAAAATCCTGATAGTGATTTTGGTTAAGAACAGAGAGGGCATCGAGCTGGGAACGACGATCACTTCGGGAAACTCCGGCCGGATTCTTCAGATAAAGAACGGGGTTTTCAGCCGCCCGAAAAAGAACACCCTGGTGATCGGATGGCATAAAGCCAGTGCCCCATAATCGATTAAACAGGCTTTGTTGCGGATGGTTACTCCGGGCATGCATCACCACATAATTAGGTAGATCCTCATTCATACTACCCAGTCCATAACTTAGCCATGCTCCCAAGCTCGGCCGGCCAGGGATTTGGCTACCGGTTTGGATATAAGTAATTGCTGGATCATGATTAATTGCCTCCGTAAAAGTGCCGTGCACGACACATAATTCTTTGGCCACCTTGGCAGTGTGCGGAAGCAACGAACTTACCCACACACCCCGGTCATTATTTTCCTGCTTTGTAAATTTGTACTTACTGGGAGCTAATGGAAGAGTTTTTTGACCAGAAGTCATTCCGGTAATCCGTTGACCATCCCGCACCTCCGGTGGGAGATCTTTCCCAAACTCGTCGTTTAATTTGGGCTTATAGTCCCACATATCAATATGGCTGGGCCCACCACTCATGAACAAGTAGATCACTCGCTTTGCCTTGGCCTGGTGATGCATCCCATCGAAAGATTTTTTGCCGAGCAAATCACTCCCTAATAATCCGGCCATTGCAGCTGTTCCTAAACCGAGGGCCGATCGGCCAAAAAATTTCCGCCGATTAACAGATAAGGAGTGATCGAGATGTAGGTCGCTTGGGTTCATCATTATTTTAATATAATAAAAGTGCAGGATCGCTGGCCAGCATAGTGGCCGCAACTTGAGTCCATGCGGCCACCTCTTCTGTATGAAGCTTTTGATCTACAGAAGAAAGCCCTTGCTCCATAAGTTTTAACGCATCGCTGGGATTCTTAGAATAGCGAGCCTTTGAATTTTGGAGTAATTCAGAAAGGGCATCGATTTCGATCGATTTTGGTTTTCGTGAGGTAAGTAATTCAAACAGATAATGAATCCGTGCAGTATCTTCGTCCGCATGACGAATTAAGCGTTCGGCTAATTTACGGGAAGCTTCCAATCTTTGGGTTTCGTTCAAAAGGGCCAATGATTGAAGAGAGGTACTGGTTCGGGAGCGCTGCACACAACTGGACTCCCGGCTGGGGGCATCAAAGAGGGACATCATGGGATGCGGGGATGTGCGCTTCCAATACATGTAGAGACTGCGACGATAAATACTATCATCAGTATCCATCTTGTAGTTTTTCGTATCACTGTTGGGATGGGACAAGGCGATCCACATTCCCGAAGGTTGATAAGGCTTAAATCCTTCTCCTCCAATCTTACGGTTGAGCAACCCGGAAGACCAAAGAGAAAGGTCTCGCACCACTTCAGCATCCAAGCGAAAGGAAGGCCCCCTGCCCCAGTTTTTATTCTCGGGGTCGGGAAAATCCACCCGACGGGCGGAAGATTGCCTAAAGGTCCGGCTGCTCAGAAGCTGGGCGAGTAAACGTTTGAGATTCCATCCGTTCTCCCGAAAATCCACTGCCAACCAATCCAACAATTCAGGATGAGTGGGATGTTCTCCCTGTAATCCAAACTCCTCAGGCGTACGTACCAACCCTTCCCCAAAGACCATAAGCCAAAACCGATTGACCAAAACCCTGGAGGTCAGGGGTTGCTCGTCACTGGTCATCCAATTGGCCAAGCCCAAACGATTGGAAGGACTCCCCTCTTTCATCTTGCCCAAGACGGAAAACACTCCGGGATTCAAGGCTTTGCCGATTGGCTTTGTATATTCCCCACGCTCCAAAATCTTGGTCTCCCGCCTACTTTGCTGAGGTAATTCGCGGGCAATAAGTGTGGTGGTAAGGTAATTTTTTTCGGAGTTAATTCTCTCGGCATTCAACACCTGGGCACGGGCAAGTAGATCATCCTTTGCAATTACATCTTTCTTGAGAAGTTCGATCTCGGCGATTTGCATTTCCTTTGAATAAACATCCACTAACTTCGGAAAGGTCAGCCGGTAATGCTGGTAGGATGAATTATTTTCAAATAAAATTTCTTTCTTTTGGCGACGCTTTGTAAAGCTGGGTACTTCTCCTTCTGAAATCACAGTAAAGGACTTACCATTAGTCGATCCTTCTAACTTGTAGGTTTTAGGGTCACGCCCAGGTGCATCCTCAGCTGAGGTTAGGCTTACCCCGGCAACGACTCCCAAACGGGTAATAATGGTCAACCCGCTTCCATTTCCATCCCGATTTAAATACTTGGTGCCTGGTCTGTCATCAATTGCCATTTCCGGTTTTTGGTTTCTGGGATAATTAGTGGAACTACCTCTTACCTTGTTTCCTGGCTTTCCAAGATCAGCATTGAGCAAATCGGTAAGTGAGGAAATGCTGTCATCCTTTCCGTTGTATTTTCCTGAATCCTTAACCTCTTTTAAAAATTCCGTTTCTTTCTTTAGAAAATCGTTCCATTTCTTTTTCGACACTGGATCCTTTGCCACAGTCAAATGATCGCCGTAGACATATTTGTTTCTATCCATCGATTCTTCTGCTGTGTTGTTGAAAAAAGCAAGAAACTCAAAGTATTCCTGATGAGTGATCGGGTCGTACTTGTGCGTGTGACATCGGGAACAGGTAAGCGATAAGCCAAGCAACGCAGTTCCAGTTGTTTCCACCCGGTCAAAATTGTTCTTTGCCTGCAATTCTTGACGAATTGCTCCACCCTCCCCCGATGTGGGATTCAATCGTACATAGCCAGTAGCAATTTTTTGATCCTCCGAAGGATTGGGCATCAAATCTCCTGCCAATTGGAAACGGATAAATTCATCGATGGGTTGATTGGCATTGAGAGCACGCACCACCCAATCCCGATAAGGATATATCCCCCGACGATTATCGAGGTGCAATCCATGGGTATCCCCGTAGCGTACTGCATCCAACCAGTAGCGCGAAACATGTTCACCGTAGTCAACTTTCGCAAACAAGCGGGCGAGAAAACGCTCGTAGGCATCTGGCTTATCGTCTCTTAAAAATTCATCTAACTCCTCTGGCTCAGGGGGTAAACCGTTAAGAATAAGAGAAGCACGCCTTGCCAAAGTCGCTCGGTTTGGTTCCTCGGCGAAACCAGATCCTGCTCTCTTCAGACCACGGGCAATAAAATGATCGACTGGATTGCCTGTTGGCTCCACTCGCCCTTTGGTCGGGGCAACAAAAGACCAATGTTGGGCATATTTGGCGCCCGACTTTACCCAATCCGCAATTAATTTTTTCTCCTGGGCAGACAAGGATTTCCCAAAATCCTCGGGTGGCATGGGGTCATCCTCATCAGCAATCCGAAATAAAAGTTCGCTCTCCATGAGGGCATTCGGGTCAATTGCATGGTAACCACCCAGATCTTTCTTTGCTAATTCCTCTAAATCGAGTCGAACCAAGTCTTTCTTTTTTGTGTCCGGTCCATGACAGGCAAAGCACTTGTCGGAGAGGATAGGCAGGATTTCTCGAGCAAAATCAGGCGAGTTATCTTTTCCATTAACAAGTTTAGTTAAAAAGAATGAACATAGTAAAGCAGGGAGAAACTTCATAGTAATAGCATTAGACTATAAAAATTTTAACTGTAAACAATCCCAATTAACAAAAAATATGGAAGATTGAACTACAAAGACTAGATCCCAGGAATAGGATCTTCGGGCCGCACTATTTCCCCTTCCCAAATCACATGATCTTTCTCCACGGTTAATATGCGACTCCGACTTCCCTTCGCGGGAGCTCTGTTGACTTTAGGTAAGAATTGTAAGTGCTCCTCGATAACTTTTCGGAATTTCGAGTCTTCGGCCAGATTTTTCCATTCATTTGGGTCATTGCGCATATCATACAGTTCTCGGGTTCCGTCCGCATACTGAATAAATCTCCAACCCTCTGAGCGGACTCCGTGATTACCTTGATTGTGCGTGGTAACTGCAGGGCGAATCCGGGTGGCATTCGCATCTTCTAGTTGCGGAAGTAAACTCAAACCCTCCAATTTTTCATTCTGAGGAAGATCACAAAGTTCAATCAGTGTAGGATAAATATCAAGCAACTCCACCGGTTTGCTACAAACTTGCCCAGCTTTCACCTTTGGACCGGAAAAGATAAGAGGTACCCGTGTGCTGTCATCCCAAAGCGTGTTTTTCCCGGTTATTTCTTTTTCTCCTAAATGCCACCCATGATCGGACCAAAGAACGATGATTGTGTTGTCGCGTTTCCCTGATTCTTCAAGTGCATCAATTACCCTCCCCACCTGGGAATCAATAAAACTAGTGCAGGCAAGATAAGAACGAACCAAATTTCTCCATTGGTTGGCTTCTTCTAACCAATTAAGGCGTACTTCCGGTAAATACCAATGCATGTACCACGAAAAACGAGGCGTATCTTGGCGATCATTACGAAGTATTTTGGGTAATACTGAATCATTATCAGGAAAAAGGTCAAACCACTGTTGAGTGGCATAGCAGGGTACATGAGGAAGGAAGAAACCCGTAGAAATAAAAAAAGGTTCATCTCTGTCCTTTTTCAGTTCTTCAATTGCCCAGCTCGCTACTTTATAATCCTGCTTATCTTCATCCACATGCGGAAAGACTCCCCAATCAACCAAGGGGTGATTCCCAAAAGGAGTGGTGACCAACTTTGTTTTTGGTTTTATCCCAACTCCAGATCGAACTCCAACATGATCAAATTCTTGATCACCTTTTTGTCTCCCATTAGATCCGTGATAAATCTTGCCCCCCATTGAAGTTTGATACCCGCCATATTTCTTTAAATACTGCGGTAGAGAAAAATGGTTCTTAAATTCAGGAAGGGTTCTAATCCAGGGAGCCAAGCCGTAAACGCCAGTAGAGGAAGGACGCATTCCGAACATAAGACTGGTCCGAGATGGATTACACAGCGGAGACTGGCAGTGTGCATTAGTAAATGCAGTTCCTGATTTTGCTAACTTATCAATATTAGGAGTACTGGCTAAGGGGTGACCGCCCATAAAACCAATCCAGTCATTTTGGTCATCAATGGCTAGCATTAAAACATTGGGCTTTTCTCCCAATAAGGAAACACAAACTGTAAAAAGTAGAAAGAAATAAAATTTCATCGGGATGAATCAAAATGAAACTCTATTTAAAAAGCAAGATTATGCTCGTTTTACCATTGATTTATTCACAAATCATGTCACGATGTGACCTTTATTCGTTTATTCACGGAAAGGTTAGGAAGTTTAATTTTAAATTTCCCGATCCAAAGTGTTACGAACGATCTAGGATAATTCAAAGAAAATAGTAAAATGGAAATATATGTGGGAAATCTCCCTTGGTCAATCAGTGATCAAGATTTATCGGATGCATTTGGTGCACACGGAAAAGTTGAAAAAGCTGCAATCATATCTGATCGCACTTCAGGACGTTCTAAAGGCTTCGGCTTTGTGACTATGGAAGACGCAGACGAAGCTAATAAAGCAATCGAAGCAATGAACGGTGCTGAAATGGCTGGACGAAACCTTAAAGTGAATGAGGCACGCCCTCGTGAGGAACGACCTCCTCGCCAAGACAACTGGTAATCTTTAAACAAAAAAATCCGCTTAACGCGGATTTTTTTTGGCTTATTTCAAAATTGATTAAAGGTTAATAGGATACGGTCGACTTTAAAAAGTCACATGGCTTTTCATATAAATTCAAATTCTGCTACCTCCATTTCCCGACAATATTCAAACAAAGCAATTCAAGGCACTAAAAAAAGTATACAAAGAATAAGCTCTGGTCAAAAAATTGTTTCTCCTAGTGACGACGCTGCTGGACTTGCCATCGCAGGTAAACTAGCGGGTAAAACGAAAAATCTGTTTAAACTAAAAGAAAATTTTCAGAATTCATTATCTTTCTTGCAAATTCAAAATAGTATTATTGAGAATGCAGGAAAGATGATTTCTCGAGCTAGTGAACTCAAACATCAATTTCACGATGTAACAAAAAATAGTTCTGATAAAGCAAATTACGATGAAGAATTTAGAGAAATACAATTACAATTAAGAGAACTGCAACAGCAAAAGTTTAACGGAGTTAGTTTGTTTGCGAGTGGAAATGTGAAATCATTAGCCTCATCCTCTAATCATGCAAGCATTCTAAAAGTCGATCACCTCGATCACAGCAAATCATTGGATATTCACAGAACTGGCATCTTCGATTCCTTGTTTATTGAAAAACAACCAAACGAACAAGAGGTACCATTTCCCAATATTAACGGAGATGGCAATGAAACTAAACTGACGGTCCCGTTAACTTCTCGAAATGGCTCAGTTACATGGAATATTCAATCTGGTTTTGCTGGAGACCGATTTACAATACAACAAGGCACAGACATTTTGTTAGACGATGTTTACGGAAAACTATTTTTTGGTCCAAATCCTAATATCGTATTCGGGGATGGTTTTACTGGTAATGCCAGCACTAATGATCACATATTTAATAAAGATCCAGCAACGGGCGCACCGATCCCTTTTCCATTAACTAATAATAATCCTTCTGATCAACTTACCTTTTATGTAAACAAAGGGGGCCAACCCGCAGGGGTTACAGAGTGGGAAACTGACATTAAGATAACTTATAGTTCTACTCAAATGTCATTAACAGATGGTAACATTTATTCACTGGGTGACTTTGAATTTTCTGAGTTTTCAGGGTTCTCCGATGTAATATCGAATGCAATTGCACAAAACGGATCTACGCAATCAAGGATTAATTACGAGTACGAACACATCAACACATCTCAAATTCATTTATCAAGTGCTCATAGTAAAATTAACGATGCTGACTTCGCCAAAGAATCTTTAAGACTAGCAAAATTTAACATTTTAAGCCAATCATCCGCGAAAATGATTGGACAAGCTAATCAGCTGACAAAACTTGCTATCAAAATCATGGGACAATAGCCCAAAGGCATTTTTTGGCTTATTTCAAACTCTTTTTACTTCGAGTTTGCCTGATATAAAAAATTACTTCAGGAATTCACTATGAGTATAGAGAACCCAACCACATTTCTTCAGAGTGTAGATCGCAGTTTTAACCAAGCAGCTTCTGCATTGGATTTACCCAAAGGGCTTGCCAGGCAAATTCGTACTTGTAACGCAATTTGCGAAATGAAATTTGGAGTTGAGATACAGGGTGGTTACGAAATCTTTACCGGTTGGAGAGCAACACATAGTGAGCATGTTCTACCAGCAAAAGGAGGAATCCGATACGCACCATTTGCGGACCAGCAGGAAGTGGAAGCACTCGCGGCTCTAATGACCTACAAATGCTCGATAGTAAGTGTTCCCTATGCAGGCTCGAAAGGTGCTCTCAAAATAGATCCAAAAAAATATTCGATTGAGGAACTCGAACACATAACAAGGCGATTTGCTCAGGAATTGGATAAAAGAGGGCTACTCGGACCAGGAATCAATGTACCGGCCCCCGATATGGGCACGGGGCAAAGAATGATGTCTTGGATTGCGGATGAATATCAAAAGCTTCACCCCTCTGATATAAATGCACAAGGATGCGTGACTGGAAAACCGGTTCACTTTGGAGGCGTAGAAGGCAGAATGGAAGCAACTGGCAGGGGAGTGCAATTTGGACTCCAGGAATTTTTCAGGCACCCAGATGATATAGCAAAGGCAAAATTAGATGGCTCCTTAGCTGGAAAAAAAATTATCATCCAAGGTCTGGGAAATGTTGGCTACCATGCTGCCAAATTTCTAAGGGAAGAAGACGGAGCTTTAATTATTGCGATTCTAGAACGTGATGGTGCGATTATTGATGAAAAAGGCTTGGATGTAGAAGCGGTTTCAAAGTATAAATTAGAACATGGAAAAGTAGAGGGATTCCCTGGTTCACAATTCGTTAAGAATGGAAATGACGTTCTCGAACATCCATGTGATATTCTTATACCGGCCGCAATGGAGGGAGTCATTACTCACATAAATGCACCGCGAATAAAAGCAAAAGTTGTAGCTGAAGCTGCAAATGGCCCGGTTACTTACGAAGCGGATCAAATTCTGAACGAAAAAGGAATTTTTATTATACCCGATGCCTATCTAAATGCAGGTGGAGTTACAGTATCTTATTTTGAATGGCTCAAAAATCTGTCTCATGTTCGATTTGGCCGAATGGATAGACGCTTTGTTGAGGCCCAAGGGCAAAAAATTATTGAGGCCATTGAAAGTGGAATTGGAAAATCGATTGCCGAAGCTGCTAAAAATAAATTACTCGCTGGACCTAATGAAATTGACCTCGTTCGGTCAGGATTGGACGACACCATGAGAGTTGCTTATTCACAAATAAAAGAACAGGAGCTTTCAAATAGTAAAATTAATGATCGAAGAACTGCTGCCTACGCTCTTGCCATCCGCAATATCGCGGATATCTACGAAAGCATGTATCTTTAAGGACCGTGCCAGTTCTTTTCTCGGACGCATCGAAACAGGAAATTAATCAGTCTTTATTACTTGCCGAACAAGCATTTAATAAGTTTCGAAAATTAGATGGTTTAAGCCGGGCAAAATTCCTCGAGAAAATCGGTAATGAGGTAGAAAAAAACAGTAACGATATCGTCACGATTGCCCAAAATGAAACTTGTCTAGGCAAAACACGACTGGAAATGGAATTGTCTCGTACAGTTTCAGAAATTCATACTTTTGCAAAACTTGCGAGATCTGAGGAATGGCATAACCTGCCGACTCAAAGTGTTGGTGGTAAAATTAATGCACCCCGCCTAATTACTAATAATATTCCAATCGGTCCAGTTCTTGTAATTGGAGCATGTAATTTCCCTCTCGCCATATCCGTGATCGGAACTGATACAATTTCTGCCCTTTCTGTTGGTTGCACGGTAGTAGTTAAAGCTCATCCGGCTCATCCTCAAACCTGTCAATTCCTTGCCGATATTGTCATCAAAGTAATGAAGCAATCTGAAATTCCATTAGGGACATTTCAACTTATTCATGGTCAAAATTATAAGGTGACACAAAATTTAGTAACCCATCCCAATACTTCATGCGTTGCCTTTACTGGATCGCTCCGGGGCGGAGCCAAATTGTCTAAACTTTCATCCCAACGAAAAAAACCCATTCCTTTTCATGGAGAGATGGGAAGCCTGAATCCTGTAATCGCCCTCCCCCACAAGGTTGAACAGCACCCCGAACAACTTGCATCGGATTATATCCAAGCAGTTACTCTGTTTGCGGGGCAAATGTGTACAAAACCGGGCGCCCTGTTCATTATCGATTCAAATTGCAACACACCCTTTCTTAATCAGATCAAGGAAAATGTAGAACGCCAAGAAATTCTCCCCATGCTTAATTCTGATGTTTATGAGAATTTTGAAAAAGGAGTTCATTTCCTTAAGCAAAAACTTTCTTTATTGGCCACTAATGACAATCAACTGACTAGTATTAAAAATCCAGCTTATTGTAGAATTTTCGAACTGGACTCAACTGAATTTATTCAAAACACCGACTTGAGAACTGAAGCGTTTGGGCCCGCGTCATTATTGATTAAATGTAAGGATGAGAACTCCCTATTTCAGTGCATAGATTCATGTGAAGGTAGTTTAACCGCCAGTATTCATTGTTCAAAAAAGGAGTATCCTTTGGCTCAGAGAATAACCCAAAAACTCGAATCAAAAGTGGGACGAATGGTGTGGAATGGTTTTCCTCCCGGGGTAACACCTGGACCCGCTACACATCATGGAGGTCCTTGGCCTGCCAGCACCAATTCGCGCTACACTTCCATTGGAAAAGAAGCCTACCAAAGATTTATCCGTCCTGTCTGCAGACAGGGATTCCCTGTAAACTAGTTTATTAACTCGCGTGCCTTAAGGCGTCAACTGGGCTCATTTCAGAAGCTTTTCGAGCGGGGTAAATCCCAAAAATAATACCCGTTAAAACCGCAGTTAGAAAAACGAGGGGTAATGACCAAAGTACCAATTCCGGAGTCATATTTTTCATCGAAGGAGGGAGAGATTCAAAAATGGTTGGAGTAAATTTTTCCAATAAACCAAGTCCAAAGTCATACGCTGGCTCGCAAAGAAATCCAGCGACAATACCTAATAATCCACCCAGGCCAGACAAGGCCACAGTCTCAATGAGGAACTGTAGAGTAATATCGGATTTTCTAGCACCCAATGCTCGTCGAATCCCAATCTCACGAGTTCTCTCCGTAACGGTGGCCATCATAATATTCATAATTCCAATACCCCCAACAAGTAGAGAAATTCCTGCCACAAGTCCCATTAATGCAACAAATGTAAGCCGGGCTTTTTCTGCCTGCTCCATTAATTCCAATGGAATCGCGAGTTGATAATCTTCCATGTCATGTTCTTTGGCGAAAAAATCACGAAGCATTTGGGCAACGGTCATTAATTTATTTGGATCTTCCAAAGTAACCGTGATCTTAGAAACCAAAGGCGTGCCGTCATACCCACGGAAGTAATAATCAAATACTTTATTCCAAACAGTTTGAAGGGGTAAGTATACATTATCATCAAATAATTCCTTAAAGCCCAGTTTATCAGTATCCTTCAATTCAGTCTTAGGACTCACCTCACCGACAACAGTGTACAAATTGCCCGATATATTCACAGTATTCCCAACGGAATCACCAAAGGGAAAGAGTGTTTTAGCCAAGCCTGTAGCTAAAACACAAACTTCCGCCGATTCTTGATTATCGAATTCGGATAAAAACCTACCCTTGCTTACTTCTAAATTATGTAGTTTTTGGTAGTTTGGATTACAACCTAGCAATTCAGCCCTTGTCTTTCCTTCTTTTGTAAAAACCTGACGATTATTAAGTTCACGAGTGGGATAAATCGCGGATAGGTGTGGAATTAACTCTGTAATCTTCTTTAAATCATTTGCGGTAATGCCATAGGAATAAAAATAGTTCCCTTTGCTTTTTCGCTCTGACTCAGGCGGTCGTTTTGAGGAAAGAATCAGGTTATTTGCACCGAGTGCCATAATCTCACCTTCTGCTTTTTCTGCAATTCCTTCCCCGATTGCAAGTAGCCAAACCACACTCACAACTCCGATAAAAACTCCTAAGCCAGTGAGTAAGGAACGCATTGGATGAGTCCAAATGCTCAACAGTGCGGCTTTTCCAAGATTATGCCAAAACCGGGATAGTCGTTGCCCCCAGGAAATTACCACTTTTGGTTTTGATTGAGATACGGTTGTTCTAACAGTAACTGGCTGATGGGTGCGGATATCTTCTACAATCCTTCCATCCTTCATTCGAATAATTCGACGGGCCCGGCGGGCAACTTCATCTTCATGTGTCACTAATACCACTGTTTTACCCTCCTCATTTAACTGATCCAATAAACGAAGGATTTCTTCGGTCGTCTTACTATCCAAATTTCCAGTCGGTTCATCAGCCAATAAAAAGGCGGGATTACTAGATAACGAACGGGCAATGCCAACCCGTTGTTGTTGACCGCCCGAAAGTTCCTGCGGGCGGTGATTTAAACGATCCCCCAAACCTACTCTCTCCGCAAGTTCTTTAGCTTCTGACAAACTATCGTTATCTCCCCGAAGATAAGCCCTGGGCATTCTTATATTTTCTAATACATTTAAATAAGGTATTAAATTATAGGATTGAAAAACAAATCCAATTGATTGCCCTCGTACTTGAGATAGTTCGTTATCAGATAATTGAGTGACTTCACAGCCATTCACTTCATAAAAACCTTCCGTAGCTCGGTCTAAACAACCTAATAAATTGAGTAGTGTACTTTTTCCCGACCCTGATGGTCCCATAATGGCGACATAATCCCCTGCAGGTACATTTAAATCAACTGAATCAAGGGCTTTGACCTCTTCCTCGCCCATTTGATAGATTTTGGACAGAGATCGAACCGAAAAAGCAAAGCTCATTGATTAAAATAATGCAAAAAACTTACTTAACCTGCAGTCACATCATCAGTAAACCAATGGGCATACTGTTCAATAAAAGAATCGGGATTAACCAATACTTTTTCACCTTCTTGTAATCCTTTCAGTATTACAACCCTACTCAAATTTTTAGGCCCCAGCTCCAATGTACGTAAGGCAAAGTCATCTTTACCGACAATACTGACGAAGCAGTATGCTTTTCCATTTTTAAGGAAAACTGCGGTTAATGGAATTTGTAAAGCCCGATCTATCCTTTCGGACAGGACTGATACTTTTGCTGACATACCGGATCGAATTCCATCTGGCGGGTTATCAATTAATACATGAGTCGCATACTCTTTAATGTGCGAGGTATAACGGCTCACGGAGGGAAGCGGATACTCGCTTACCGATTCAACCTCGCCAGTTAGGTCAATTCCACGCAACGCATCGATGCTGATCGAGCACGTCATTCCCTTCTTTATCTGTTCCACCCGATTTTCATTCACTTTTGCAATAACACGCATGAGTGATGCGTCCGGTAAGCGAATAATTTTTTGACGTTCTCGAACTAATTTCCCTTCTTCAATAAGAATACCATCATCCGAACCTGAATTCGAACGATTCGCATAAGTAACTGCTCCGCTTGATGGAGAATTGATAATACACTTTTTAATCTGCTCGTTAATTTCTTTCTCTCTGGCACATTCTAATTCATAAGAATTTTCTACCGACTTAAGTTTTGCTTCTGAAGTATGAATCGATGCGTTTAGATCATTCACTTTTGCTTTTTTGGAATGGACCCGAAGGACTTCCAGCTTGGTTTGAGCGAGGTCGAGTTCTTTACGTGCCTTTTCTACTGCAAATTGGTCGGCTTCTAATTGAGCTGCGGAAACATACCCCTTCACTGCTAAACGTTTACTGTATAGAAAATATTCCTCCGCTCTTCGAAGATTCTCTTTACCCACAAACTCTGAACTTTCGAGCTGTTCTTCCTCTTGCTTAAATGAACCCGATAAGTATTCGTCTAAAGACAATTCTGCTGCCTCCAAATCTGCTCGTGCTTTTACCAAGGACGCACGAGATTGATAAACCGCGATTCGCTGTTGAAGTAAGTCTTTTTGAAGTGCCGCATCATCAAGTCGGACTAAAAAATCGCCTTTCTTCACGAGAGTTCCCTCCGGAACGATTTCCAAAATACTAATCCCCGATGAACTTCTACTTCGAACCTCGCAGCGAATTTCAATATTCTCTGCACTTTCGACCTCGCCTGGCTCTGTTATTTCAAGAACAAACTCAGCCACTCGAGCCTCTTCCCAGAGGGGTTGAATGGCAAAGCTATCCTCCGACTCATCTCCGGTAATCCACCAAGCAAAAGAAAGCATTCCGGCTCCCACAAAGCCCAAGAGTGCTTTGGTCGAAATAAAACCAGCTTTTGATTTTGGAAACATAATAACAAACCTTAATAATCTACAATTAAAAATTCAGCAAGTTAGGATCAAGGAATCCATTACTTTTGATAAAGGAGGTTACGGTGATAAAACAGGTCCACCGTCTAACCATAGACCATTCTCTGCGAGTCGCATTGCTCCCAAGTCGTAAGTAAGCCTCATCCGCATCGCTTCATAGCCAATCCAAACGCTCAAAAAAGAATTACTCGCTTCCAATAAATCATTTAATGCATTTACCAAATCACGAGCAGTCGTGGCACCAAACTGAGAATTCTTTCCAGGTTGGGGAGGTTCATTCAGACGTAGACGAGCTAAGTCTACTTGTGCAATTGCACCACGAACAGCGGCACGACTCAGTTCGAAATTCAACTGATAGAGTTTAGACATTCGTGAATGTTGACGCAGTGATCGTAAAACACTGTCCTCAAAGGCTAAATATTGACGTCTCGCTTGTTGGTATTGAATTAAAGAAGCTTGGTATCGATTGCGTTCACGAACTTTCGAGAGAGGAGTGTCTAACTCTATCCCCAACTGCACCCTTCCTTCATGTGAGTTGAAATGACCCGAGTTCATTGAATCTGAGCCAAGGTCGCCGGATAAAACAAGATCTAAATCTGTACGTAAATCATCCCTAGCTAAATCCGACATTCTCCAAGTATTGACTAAGGCTGCCCGGGCATTCATCCAGTCCAACCGTTCTTTTGATGCAACCTCATGTGCATTCTTGGGATCAACTGACACCTCAATCATCACGATCGACTCGAGTCGGACTGATGCACGGGCAAGGGAAAGTTCAAGGACAACTCCGGTTAAATTATTTAAATGTTTTGCCAAAATACCTCTCTTATTCTCAGGCGGAGTTGTGGATAACGAGTTGAACCACTCATCCAAAAAATCCCATTGAACGGAAAGTTCTTCGTTTAGCCTTACGCTTGTGTTGTTTAAATCCACAACCATTTGCTCCAATACCTTATCTTGAAATGCGTTTTTCCCCATTCCTAGTTCTTTTAAATCAGAACGATTGCGTAAGTTCTCATACCATTTTTTTCGTTGAGGTAATTGAATCACGAGCGTTGCCAAATCTTTTTGTAATCCAAATAAACTTTGATCAGTAGAATCCTTCATTGCCATTATTTGTCTCCCGTAATCTTCGATTTGAACTAGTTCGAGATTTAAATCGGGATTACGAATAATTTGAAGTAATTCGTTAATTTCATCCTGTATCTTTACAAGAGTAGGGTCAGTCAGGCGAAAATGCTCGAGGTAATCATCCTCAACACGAACCATTAAATCAGGAGGGAGTCCTAAAAAAATTTTATAGCCATCCAATTTATTATCAAAAGACGACTTGGCTGCAAGAAGTCCGCTTTGGCCGTTATAAAGTGCCTGTCTTGCCTGATCAACCTGAAGTCGATTTCCAATCCTACCGGCCTCAAATGCCGATTCCAATTGGACAAGACTATCCCTTAACTTGGCCACATTTGCTTCTTGATTTCTGATTCTTTGTACCTCTTGAACCAATCCTAAATAACCGGATACAGAACTTGAAAAAGACGGGGATCGAGGAATCCCATCAGAACCAACTCCTTCCGCTGGATTACTACCAGTAATTACATCAAGAAAGAAGCCCTGTCGAAATTGCTCTAATCTACGAGCATCTGCCAATAATTGTCGTTCAGCCAAAGTAAGACTTTCCTTGTAAACCCGTTTACTCGCACCACGAAGAAGGGGTTGAGTGATAGTAAGATTAGCTAAGGAACCACCCACCCTCCCTTCTCCATTACTTAAATCAAAAGTCAGGCGATTGGCTAATGAAACAACCCAATTGGCGCCCTGCCCTGCCATCCCGCGAATTCCCACTTGAGTCCGTGATTTAATTACCACTTCATCTTCTCCCATTTCCTGGTCCGCCTCTGCTGAGACTCCCCCAAATAAATTGGGCTCTAATCGAAACCTTTCGTAGGTAACATCCAAAGCGGAAAGGTAGAGGTTTTCTTTTTGCCTTTGAAGTTCCGATGAATGCAATATCGCTAGGGACATCGCATTTTCTAAATTCAATGGAACAACCCCAACCTCATCGATTGGAAGTGAATCCTTCCATTGAATACCAACTAATAAATCAGTCGAATTACCATCCGGATAAGCACTTTTTTCCTGCACTAATTCGGTAACCTTTCTCGAATCAGGATCATCGCGAGGAGCGAATGGAAAAGGAGTACTTTGCTGGGGGTTCAATCTAGATTTATTACTTAATTCCCAATTAAAACCAGGAACATCTTTCAAAAGTTCACGGACTTCACGATCCGCACTCTCCGGTTTAATTCTGGAGCGACAAGCTACGAAACAAAAAAGTTCCAGTACTAGTAAAAAACGCAACGCGAAGAGTTGTGCTTTCATGAGCAAAAGGTAAAAACGAAACCGAGTTCTCCAATCAACTGAAAAGCTCAGTAACCGCTTGTGCTTTCACCAACTCACGCGGTTGATTCAAGTGGTTGTAGACAATCGTTTCCGGATCAATCCCAAAACCGTGATAAATCGTTGCCAATAATTCGCGGGGATGAATGGGTTTGTCCAGCGGAGCAGATCCAGTCTTATCAGACTCACCATGTACATATCCTCTTTTTATACCCGCACCGGCAATTATTCCAGTATAACAATAGGGCCAGTGGTCACGACTCCCTCCATCGTTTCCATTCCCTGATGTACTAACCCCTTTTTCTGGACTCCTGCCAAATTCTCCAACGCACACGACCATTGTTTCATCAAGCAAGCCACGCTGGTCTAAATCAGTCATTAATCCAGATAATCCGCGGTCGAGCATAGGGGCAGATTGATTTTTCATTCGTTTTGGTAAATCCTTGTGAGTATCCCAGGAGTGGTTATCCGAATTCGCAACCTTCGGCCAAATTACCTCAACAACGCGGGTTCCCGCCTCCACCAAACGACGGGCGAGGAGACAACTCTGTCCAAATGTATTACGCCCGTAAGAATCTCGAGTCGAGTCAGGTTCCTGATCCAGTGCAAATGCTTCCCTCGCACGTCCTGATGCAACTAATTCAAGTGCCCGATCATAGTGCTGGTTTAAATTGTATTTCTCTACCGCCTTGTCAATCACAGGCATGGCATCGGACATGGCATCTCTTAATTTAGCCCGTCTATTTAAACGAACTCCAAACATATCAGGTCTCATCTGTAGATCATCTACCCGAACTTTGGCCATTTTCTCCATATCCATATCATCACCCGGCGGATAAAGAGTATATGGGTCATAAGCTTTGCCCAAGAAACCAGCGGTTCCTCCTTTACCAACCACGCCGCTTTCCTGAAGAGGCCGAGGAAGCATAACAAAAGGCAGCATTGGCTCTGAAGTAGGTTTAATCCGTATAATATTAGATCCAAAATTAGGAAAGTCTTTGGGACTGGGCGGTTCAAGCTGACCAGAAGGACTAACCTTGTCTGTGGTGTACCCCGTCATCATTTGGTAGATCGCTGCCGTATGATTAAAAAGTCCTTTCGGTGTATAACTGACTGAGCGCATCATGGTGAACTTATCATTTACCTTGGCCAACTGGGGTAAAAGCTCAGTAAAATTAACCCCTGGAATCTTAGTGGAAATCGGTTTAAATATACTTCGTACATTATCAGGTGCATCTGGTTTGGGGTCCCAAAGGTCTAAATGACTGGGTCCGCCCTGTAAATATATCATGATCACACTCTTCGCTTTCCCCCAACCCGGGCCACCTCCACCCAATGGATTCGCAGATGCTTTCATTTGCAACATAGCTCCAAGGGATAAACCTAACATGCTTGAGCCTCCAACTTTTAACACATCCCTTCGACTCATCGGCAGGTGAGCATCACATAAATCTCGTCCTAATTGTCCAGGTATTCCAATCATAATATTATCCTAATTTAGTTTTTTAAAGTTTCAAAGTTGTAACTATTTCGCACTACCGGTTGAAAAGAAAGGCAGGTGTGTTAATTAAGGCCCAAGTCAAATCTTGAGCGCCGATCAGCCTTTTATTTTGCAAGTGCCCTTTGCTAAGTGAAACGGCTCTGCGTAAACGAGCAACTTCAGGTGGCAAGGGAATCGGCTTTTTTGCCTCCGTTAAAATTCCTTCCAATTTTACCAGTTGAGCATCTTTGGGCAGTGGCTTGCTTGCCTCCTTAAGCAACTTGGCAAGCAATACTCTTTCGGAATTGCTCTTTTTGAAGGCATCGGAAAGGGTTTTAAGTTGATCCGAACTACGGTTATTTTTAGCAACGGCAAAGATATCTTTCACCTCCTCTGGTAATCCATATGACACCGGAGGAGGGACATTGGTAACGGCCAATCTAAAACGGCCAAGAGAATGCTGACCACTTTGAAACTGCTGTTTTAATGTAAAAGTTAAATGAACAGGACCTTTAAATGAAACTTTTTCCTTAACCTGAAATGAGGCATAATGGACATTGCCCATTTGAGGAGAAATTGCCCACCCATTTCGACTGGGAGCCACCTTGCCATCTACGGCCGATACAACCGGGTATCCACCCTGGCTAAATGTGGCTAAAGCGTTCTCAAACGAAAGCTTAAGGGGGACTTCATTTCGATATAGCTTAAGCGAACGGATTGCTACTCCATTATCCAGTAGAAGCTGAATACCCTTTAAATCTTGAAGTGAAACAAAATCGAGCCGGTATGATTTCCAATCACTTGATTTTTGAATCTTCAAGCCTGAGGAAAGATTTTTCTGGGAATAGGATTCCGCTTTTGTTTTCCACCCTACTTGAGCAACAGCAGATTTCTTTGCCTTCGCCATCAATTCGATCGCAAAACTTCCCTTTTTACAGGAAAGATCAATTGTCAGACTGGGTTTAGGAACTTGCTCTGCTCCCGACTTATAGTAAAACCCTGATGCTCCTCCCCCATTATAAATTTTAAGAAGCACAAGATTTCGTCCTTTATTCAGGGCAAGAGTTATTTTTTCCTGATCTGGAGCTGCACCTCGTCCGATATTATTTCCCAAAACCAACTGGCCATTAAGATAAACTTTTATTCCGTCATCACTGCCCAAATTTAAAGGAATTTTTGTAGGGGCATCCGCATTAATTACTTTCATTAAATAATTAGAAGAATTTTCGGCGGAGAAAACAGTGCCATATAACACACCTTCTTTCCAATCTGTCCTGACCTTCCAATTATGTTCAATAGCACCATGCTTAAAAACCTTATTCTCATCAAAAGTATAGTCGATTTCCGGCCCCGCTTTTTCATCAAAGCCAACCCCGACAAACGGTCCAATATGATAAAAATTTCCCGATCTAACCTTTCCACTTGGAATGCTTTGGGACAAAAGAATGCTGTCGTTTGATTCTTGAAAATTTGTTTGTAATCCAGGGGACCATTTATTTCCCCCTCCCCTTGTTCCAAAGCTCCAATCACCCTTTACTTCCCAATCTTTTAAATTATGCGAGGGTTTTGAATGAACTTCGAGTTCAGTAAGAACAAAATTCCCATCCCCAGGAGAGCGTCCCGGGCCTTTCTTGGGAAGCCTTGGATCGGTCATCGCCTCCACTCGGACTCCTGTTATCGAGGATAAATTAGTTGTGGTATTCACAACATAACTACCCTTTGCACTTCGGCCACCTACGAATACGGATCCATCTTTTTGAGGCTCGAATTTGACCCCCGGCATTTGGGAAGTAACTTTCCCCATATTCAAGTTTTCCCACTTACTTATTCCGTTCGAATACTCATCTTCCCATTTAGACAATCTTGCCGGGAGTGTTTGATCAAATAAAGTGACCGCATCTTTTGCTTTTTTGATTTCCAGCTTTCGCTTTTCCGAAGCAACTTTAACCGCATTTGCAGTTTTTTTCCTGTAATCATTAATCTCAGAACTGGCCTGACTAATCGCAAGTTCTCGCTCTCTTTCTTTTGCGTTAAGCGATTCTTTGATACCCCTCTCTTCTTCTCTCAATTGTTTAATCAAACTCAGATGGTCGTTCTGCAATTGATCGTTAAATAATTGCAGGCTTTGTGCGATCTCATTCTCCGTTGCCGGACGGTTCAGTATACGAAGAAATAAGTCGTTTATTAATGTGGGGTCATCCTGTTGAGCCTTGGCCATTTTTGTGATTGCATTATTAGGGTCTGAAATCGCGTTGTTTACTGTGGGTCCACTGACAAGAGCCATAATCGGCCCCAACTGAAGCTCACCATTACGTTCGCATTCACAGGAAGTTTCTCGGGCAGGGCGGCCAAAAGTTCCCAAAAAACCATCTGGCAGCTTGATACCCACATCTGGCAGCGATGCGGCACGGGTACCGGCCGGAACTCCTGGAAACTTACTTTTGAAACCTGTTACTTGATACACCGCGTCGAGCAGAGTCTCGGCAGGTAAGCGGCGGGGGTGGGCATGAGAAAAATTGATGGTATCATCCACATTCCAGCTATTGGAACCGACCGAAAGCTGGTATGTTCTTGATTTACATAGTATTTTAATGATGTGCCTTATATTGAAATCACTCTTGATAAACTCTTTCTCTAAATAACTTAAAAGTTTTGGATTACTGGGAGGGTTTCCTGCTCGGATATCATCAATTGGTTCGATTATTCCAATCCCGAAAAGATAGCCCCAAATTCGATTCACATAACTTTTTGCAAAATAGGCATTACTGGGTGAGGTCATCCATGCCGCTAATTTTTCCCGCCTGGACATTCCAGATTTCTCTGCAAATTCGGCCGGATAAGGAAAATCGGGTGCTACCACCTCACCCGTGCGTTCATGTTTCACTTCTCCGAATTTTACATCTTTTACAAACTCATAAAGTGGTTTTCCTCTTTCAACCGCAGTCTTACCAATCTCGTTTTTCCCTGAAGCCGGATCCTTTGACAATTTAAATTGAGCAAAATGGGCGGCCATCTCGTAATACTGGTTTTGAGTCCATCTTTCAAATGGATGATCATGGCATTTATTACAGTTAAATCGAGTAGCGAGGAATAAATGGGTTGTATTCTCCATAGTATCCTCGGGGGTTCTCAAGATTTTAAAATACGATGCGGGCGGATTTTCTTTATTCGAACCCGAGGCAGTTACTACTTTTCGAACAAATTGATCATAGGGAGTATTCTTTTCCATTTCTGCCCGTATCCAAGTGCGTAAGGAAGTTGCCCCCTCTCGTCCCAAAAACTTTCCATTTACTTGCAGTAAATCGGCCCATTTATTGGTCCAGTGTTCAAGAAAGTCTTCACTCCCTACTAATTGATCGATCAATTGATCTCGTTTCAACTGGGAAACTCCTTTTTGCTTGGTAAAATCTAAAACCTGATCAAGACTCGGAGGGAGACCAGTTAAATCGAGGTAAACCCGACGAAGAAACTCAAGATCGCCGCTTATTGGCGAGGGAAGTATTTTCATCCGCTTCCACTTCTGGGCTACTAATTGATCCACCTTATTATTGTGGGAAGGTTCCTTCCATTGAAATCCCTTACGATCCCCCATGACCGTTAAGGTAGTTGCGGCATACCGGCCTTCATAACGGGCTAATATAGGTGCCTCTCCTCTACGAAGTGTCGTCATTAAACTCAATTCGTCATGCTCGCTTACTTCTCCATTTCCACTGGTAACAAATGCCTCGTGTGTAACATCCCGTATCTTACCATTGGAAAAGCTGGCTACTACTCTCATTTGCTGGGTCGAGCCAATTTCCTGAACAACTGGATCCTGAGGAAATAATTCAATCTTCTTTACTCGCACTGCATTAGTAGCAAGAGGAGCTCCATTCGCGATCCATGCTTTAATTACCTGATAGTATTTTGAATTAGAATCAACTAATTGACCGCCTTCATGTGGTACCCTGCCCGAAGCTTTTAACAGCATAAGGCTACTATCAGGCGAGGCCACGCTTACCCTTCGACAGGCCATATCATCGGTAAATGCACGAACATCATACAATGCATCGTAGCCTCGGAGAGAGAGTTTGAATCCATTCTTTCCATCTTTTGCCCCATGACAGGTCCCTGAGTTACAACCAAGCTTAGAAATAATGGGATTTACGTCTTCGATAAAATCAGGTTCCCAATTCGCTGTCATTCCAGCAACTTGAACGGGAATTGAAACTTCCCGATTTGCAAAATGGGCAACAAGCACGCCCCTCCCATCTTTCTTCGGTGAAAATAATCCTCTCTTATTCACAGTCCCGATTCCTCCTTTTACTCTCCATTTTGCCATGCGAGTAACATCCACTCTTCCTCCTCCTTGTAAGTCTGCACTTAGCAAAAGTTGGCAATAATCAATTGCCCGGGAAATGGATATAGTCTTGGGTTCGAGAATAAGGTTTTCAACCTCAGCTCCCTTTCTTAAAGACTCGGTCACCTCCAAAGACTGTTCAGATTGCTTTACTGAAAATAGTAGATTGTTCACCTGTTCGGACTTTTTCTTAATGGGAACGGGGATGAATTTTCGAAAGATTTCACCGGATGATATTTTGTGTAAACGAATTAATCCATCATATCCCCCTGATGCCAAGGTCTTACCATCAGGTGAGCAGGATAAAGAATAGATGGCAGAATTTGGTATTTGCTTCCTCCATAGTTCCTTGCCCGACTCGATCTCAAAGCAAGAAATTTCTCCCTTCCCATTCAAACTGCTTCCAGCAAAGCCAAGGTTTCCTTTTGCATTAAAACAGACTGAAAAAATTCGTCCAATTTGAGATTTATATTCACGGATTTGATTGGGATTTCCTCCACCTGCCGGTGCCGCCTTTGTCGCCTGTCTAAATAATTTTGGTTTACCATCAGCACCCCCCACCAATAACTCGGTTTTCCCAGGTCGTACCGCGATTGAATTCTGTCCTCCACTCAAAATCCCGGGTGTGTGGGTGGTTACATTACCGATAAACCTTTCTGTTTTTACATCAGTTTGCTTCACTGTTTTGTCACGGCTTACCGAAAAAATCGAATTTCCATCTTCCGAAAAAACAGTCCCCCTCACCCAGTCATCATGTCCAGACATGTAGGAAATTTGTTTTCCATCGGTGGACTGAATAACTCGAACTGATGAATCACTCCCTCCAAAACCAAGCAATGTACCATCCGGTGACCACGACACCCCGTATAACGTATCGTAAGTTACGGAGTGAGATAATTTTAATTTTTGGACCCTCCAATCCCAAACTTGGATCTCTCCCATTCTTCCCGGTTGTCCCCCTGCTAATGCCAGGTTCTTTCCATCCGGAGAAAAAGTAACCGCTTCAATCCGTTCGGACATCCCGACCAATCTTTTTACAATCGAACTCCCGTCTGATTTGTATATAATAGCCTCATGGAAACCTGACAGGGCAAGGTATTTACCATCAGGAGAATAATCGAGAGAAAGAATTAATGGCGGTATTTCATAGATAGGAAGATTTTCCATGCTGTATTTCGGCCCGGAATTGGCAGGAGAATCATCTTTCGCACCTTCCACAATCCACTGTACAATTTTTTTATATTCTGTGGGATGCAATGCCTTTGCATTTTTCCCTTTAGGCATCTCGGAAGATCCGTCTGGGTTAATCTTGATTTGATCGATCAGATAGCTAACAAAAGGCTTACCAGGAACAACTGCGGGTTTACCTGTTTCTCCGCCCTTTAATAAAGAGAGGAAATGAGTCATCAAATAATCTCCTTTCATTTTTGCAGGTTGGTGACACCCATTACAATTGGCCTGAAAAATAGGTCGAATATCATCATGAAAACTAATCTTTTTCGTTTTTTCTGCCTCGCAAAGAAAAGGAAGCAAGCAGGTACCAAAGAGGAGGAAAACCTGGATGGAGATTTTTCGAAAAGAGAAAGGCATATAATCAATACTGATCTCAATTAATCTTGAGACAAGGGACAAAGTGAGATTTCTAAAATTAAAATCCGCAATGATGCTTATAATTAAGCCATATTCTTAATCCAGAGTTGAGGCTTTCCTGTGAAATTTCTTTCAATCGTCCAATCAATTGTTACCCCAAAAGCTAACTTGAGATGAAACATATAAAATTTTCCTCTCGAAGGAAAAATGAAAACTAGATTGAGATATGCCCTCTCATAAAAGTATCTGCTTTTCCCTCCACCCATATTCCATTTTTGCTCACCCCACATTTGAATGAAGTACCGCGGGGAGATAATTGCTTTGCCCGAAGGGTATCCTTCCCAAGCTTTTTACTCCAGTAAGGAACAAGAACGCAGTGAATTGAACCGCTCACCTCGTCTTCATCCACCCCACAAGCAGGAGCAAAATAGCGCGTAACATAATCAACCTTGGGGTCGGCGGATAAGGCAGTAGCAATAATTCCACGCGCACCTGTAATTCGTTTTAAGAGAATGGGATCGGGTTGCATATCCAGCACAATTGATTCATCAGAAAATACACACAAACAATCTAGACCGATGTAAGTTTCATTCGGATAGGCTCCTAAGCCTTCAACGAGTAATGGGGAAGCAACACAGATTCGGGATGGTAACGAAGGTAGTGCCAAAGATAAGGCACCATTTTCGAGCTTAGTTACTTTTAATTCTCCGCTACTGGAAGAAAAGCATATTGATTTGGCACCCTCAGAGAAACCTTCTTCAAACAGTATATGAGAAGCCGCTAATGTCCCGTGCCCACTAAGATCGATTTCTACTAACGGAGAGAACCAACGGATTGACCATTGGTTG
Organism: Candidatus Seribacter sulfatis; assembly: GCF_964187635.1. NCBI lineage: Bacteria > Pseudomonadati > Verrucomicrobiota > Opitutia > Opitutales > Candidatus Seribacteraceae > Candidatus Seribacter > Candidatus Seribacter sulfatis. Next base: position 49,085 of record NZ_CAXLMO010000003.1, read on the forward strand.
GGGGAATTTAAAAAAAGAAATACAGTTTCAGGTAAATGTGTTTGTGCGGCAATACTTTGTAATTCATCAGTCGACAGCCAATCCTTTAAAATACATACACCAGCGGGATTCCCAGAATAGGAATCCTTACAAAATGCATTTACTTGATAATAGGGTACATTCATTACAATTTAATTAGAAAAAAGCCAATTACTACCTTGCTTACAATTAAAACGCTCGGTTGATTTACATAGATTGAAGCAATAGGTTACAAAAGCAAATTTCATAGCCCGAACGATGCCAATTATCAGAAATTAGCTCAGATAAAATAAATTCTATACAATTGAATCTACACTACCATACATTTGCCAAGCTAAAGGCAAAGAATCTAAAGTGAGTAAAAGAAAAAAAGGTATTAAGCGGGTACAAAACCCCACTGGGAGCGATACGCTTTAGAAATCAATTGATTTGCATCTTTGCGATTAGTGGTGAGTTTTTTGGCATTCCATTTAAATTCTCCACCCACTCGCATCGCAACATTACCCAATAAAATAGCCTCGGTTAAATTCCCGGCATAGTTAAAGTTGGAGAGAGCAATTTCAGGCTTGTTTTCCCGAATTGCCTTCACCCATTCTTCTTTCATCCCCGCGTCTCCTCGACCATTTCGGGCAATCGATTGTTCGGGCAATTCAACTTCATTTTTCTTGTGCCATTTTCCGCCCTTGTATACCAACCAATCGGCTCCATAATCATTGGGAGAATACATTATCCCATCTGTGCCCACAATAAGAAGGCCACTGTTTTTAGGAGTCTGACCATGAAAAAGATCCATTGGGGGTAGATTCTTCACTCCTTTATTATCCTTCCCATTATTACCCACTTTTCCTTCATACCAATGGAATTTGATTGGCCCACGCTTTTCAGTCTTGGGGAAATATAGATTAATACTGGCCCAGGAAGGATAAGTCTCATCATTAATAGGACCCGTGTTTACTGACTCCGCCTTAGTCGGCTGGGTAAGTTCGCATCCCATAAAAGCGAGGTTGGTGGTATGACAAGCCATATCACCTAACGCACCAGTGCCATAATCGTACCATCCTCGCCATTTAAATGGTGCATAACAGGAGTGGTAGGGTCTCATCGGTGCAGGTCCAACAAATGAATCCCAATCGACATGACTCGGTACATCCTCAGCCTCACTTGGGCGAGCTGTAATTGTTGGAGCTTGTGGCCAAACAGGACGATTTGTCCACGCATGTATATCTTTCACCTTCCCTAATCCTCCGGCACGAATGTATTCCGCTCCTTGACGAAGGCCATTCTCTGCAGTTCCTTGATTTCCCATCTGCGTGCAAATTCCCTTTGCATTTGCTAGGGTGGTCATTTGACGAGCTTCCCAAACAGTGTGTGTCATCGGTTTTTGCACATACACATTGATCCCCTTTTGCATTGCCATCATTGCTGCAGGTGCGTGGGTATGATCTGGTGTACTGACTGTAAGTGCATCAATCTTATCTCCATACTGGCTTAGTAATTCTCGATAATCAGAAAATTTGACCGCATCTGGATGCTTTCTTAACGCTACATCCAACCTGCGGGAATCGATATCACAGGCAGCCACGACATCGCCATGAACCGCTGCATGATCAAAATCACTCTTCCCCTTTCCCCCCACTCCGATCCCCGCAACTTGCAGCTTACTATTTGCACCGAAAACTCTTGACGGGAAAAAGTTAAAAGCAAACGCAGTAGACGCGGCTGCCCCCAGAAATGTGCGTCGTGAATAGTGGTAGGTTTTTTGGTAGCTCTTAGTCATGGTAAAAAAAGAATAATATTAAATTTTTCAAAATAAAATAAACTTCAAGCACACCCTGCAAGGCAAAAACACTGGATTGAAGAATTTTCTCAATAGAGAAAACAAACCTATTCACATTTAAACCATAGTATAGAGGACTACACTAATGTTCTGCCTTGATAGTATTAAAATACTGAGTCCGGTCGGCCAAGCACAGTTTGTAAAATTTCCTCATTTCTTCCTTTCGCTTTACTGGCTCCAGGGTTTGCCAATATTTACCAAGGATATTTTGTCGATGACGAAGCATTTTGAGTTCTTTCGTTCTGACCTCAGGCTTTAAATTCCTTAGACTCCTAAGTCGATGTTTAATCTCTTTTTTTCGCTCCAGGCTCATACCCTCAACTCGTTCAATCGTTTGTCTTAAAATCCTGAGCTTTTCAGGAGGTGCATCCAACAACGAACGAAGCAAATCGACTTGATTGGCACCTGGAAATAACGGAACTCCTCGAGAGGTCTTCTTGGACTGATTTTCATCCAAAAAGTGTTTCCTTATTTCTGATTTCTGCATCCGCGAATTATCCCGCTTTTTATCGTCGCTTCCAAAAGTTATATTCAATGAAAAGAACAGAGTAAAAAGAATGAAATGAGGAATAATATTTTTCATTGAGATTATTATATTAGGAATCTAACAACACCAGCAAATCATAGGTTTGTTCACTCAAAAAACTTTCAGGAACATTCAATTCTTCTGGAATTGCCATGAGATCTTCAATTATTATTTTCTCCGAATCATTTAAGTAAGATGGTAAGGAGTTAGGCTCTAGGGCAACGTTTTCTTGATTATCAACTGTAACTTCTAAATCGAGTAAAGGGATGATAAATAATAATGCACAAAATGCTACTCCAATTGAGGCAAAAGGAATGAAATAATGAACCCCTCGACTTACTGATTTATTTTCTAAGTCGAGTTTCTCAATATCAACAAGAAGTGATTCAGTGAATCCTTCATTCAATGATGCACTTTCATTCGAAAGGAAATCCTCAATTACCTTTTCAGGATCATTCTTATTTTTCATCTTATTTTCTATATTCTTGAAGAGTTTTCCTTAAATGAGTGCGTGCCCGATGAATCCAAGTTTTAACACTTGATTCGGACACTTTCATAATATCTGCGATTTCCATATAACTAAGCTCCCTTTGTACGCGCAGTAATAATGCGGTTGAATAGTATTCGGGTATCTCCTTCATGGCAAAATTAAGTATTTCATTCCATTCTTGTGCCTCATTGGTTGGCTGCACGATTTGGCCTTGGATTAATTCATCCGAATAACTCGAAATTTGCTGACGGTTTGATTTCTTTATTTCATCGATTAGTAAATTTCTTGCAATCGTGAAAAGGTAGGTGGAAAATTTTGCCTTCGGTTGGTATCGAGAAGCTGATTGGTATACCCGAATAAAAACTTTCTGAGTCAAATCCTCCGCGTCTGCCTTGTTTTGAAGTGAACGATCAAAAAAGCGAAAGAGTCCATCCTTCCATCGAGTAATTATTTTCTCCATTGCAACAGGACATTTTTCCCCAACTTCTTTCATCAGCAACTGGTCGTCGCTCAGTAAACAATTCTCACGATCTTGATTCTCACTCATTTCAAGTAGAGTGCCATGAGACAATAAAGGATTGGGTACGCTTTGCATGTGTTCTGTCCTTAAAAACGAACGAACAAAAGAAAAGTTTCAAAATAATGTTATTTCAATTGATTACTAATCAAGCGGGATAATATGAGCAGCGTCCACAATTACATAACCCTCGGTATCCTCATTAAAAACTTTCAGGTCATATTTCTCACCCTTTTTAAAAACAAAAGAACCCAATGAATGCCATAAATTATCTGTACTTCCCTCTTTTCTCTGATCTACGACAACAGAAGATAACTTTTTTTCATCCTTAATTTCATATCTAACTTTTCCTGCTCGGTTTCCTGAAGCTACATACGAAACCATTATTTCGTGCCGGCCTTCTTTTGGTGCCTTAAACGGAAAACAAGCTGATCGCATCCCCTTCCCTCCATTTCCATCATGGAAATAAGAATAGCCCACAAAAGGACGGAGTGATGTACTTTCGACCCACTCCCCCTCGAAACTTAAATTTGCACCGTCCACTACCAGACCGCTCATTTGGGAGGGATCGATCCCCCGCCCAAAAGCAACTCGGTTTGATTTTTCCAATTCAATCACTTGTCCATCGTCCACCAATCGAGTTTTCAACTTGTCGTAGGAGATATCCTGAACGGGAATTTCCTCCTCGATCGCAAGAACGGCTGCGGTCGCTGCAGACTGGCCTAAAATCATAAAGACCGGTTCCATCCGAATTGAACCAAATGCGATATGGGAGGAAGAGATACAAACCGGAACCAACAAATTACTGCACTCATCAGCCTTTGGAATAATAGAACCATAGGAAATTTGATACGGCCCGCCTGGATGAACCTGTACATCGCCCTCATTTTGAACATACGACAGGCCGTTTTCATCTTTGGCTACATAGCGCTGAACATGATGGGAATCCATGGTGTAAGACCCCATTCCAATCGAACGGGGGGTATCTGACTTTCCGCGTAGATTTAATTCAGTAATTACGAAATTACTAACCATGCGCCTCGCTTCTCGTACATAAATCTGGTGCGGCCAGTGACCGTTCGATTCAAATTCGTCCTTCGCCAACCCCCAGGTGTTCATTTTTTTACGAATATCTTCGGGTACGCGAGGATCATTACATAAAAAATAAAAGTAGCCTTTTTGATACCTTTCATGCTCGAGGATGATTTCCGCCCGCTCCTGATAACCCGCTTCTGGGTATAGATAATTCATTCCGATATTATCTGTGCTGAATGGACCATGGTTATTCGTATCTGTCTTGGCATTTGGAACCGGATCAAACTTCCCAAATACATGAGTGGAACCCTGAATCAATGTCCGCAGTAAGAGTTCGTACTGTGTGGGGTCGTACTGGTCAGGCCTTGGAAATGGAATTCGATTCTCCTCCACTTGAGTTAAACACAAACGAAAGTTATAAGCCTGCATTTTAAAATCTCCCTGTCCATCTTTGCCAGGAGACTGCGAACTAATTCGAGCTAATAAGCCACTGCTTGGATCCCCTTCAATGATAAAGGGATCAATTTTCGCCTTGAATTGATGGGATCGCGCATTCTTAGTCTGCACACCACTTAACGATTCACCATAAACTGAGTTCGCTTCTCGTCCCACGAAATAACTAACTCCTGCAGAGGCCATAAGGTCTCCCTCATAAGTACAATCAAGAAAAGCGGATCCATTGTATGTATTTCCAGAAAGGGTAGAAATTGAGATAATTTCTCCCCCCTTTCTTTGAACGCCATTTTCTCGGTCCAACCTTTCCTCTCGGTAGACCTCTAATTCATATTCCTTTACCCATGATTCAAAAATCAATTCAGCAACATGGGGTTCAAAGATCCACATCGTCCTGCGGTCACCATCAATTGCAGGTGCACCCTGCCCTCGATTGCCATACTCGTCCATTTTTTGCCATTTCCACGAATCAACACTCTGGTAGTGCCTCCATACTCGATGATAGAAATCACGTGCGATCCCCCCAATTGCCTCTTTCTTTCCACTATCCGTCCATCCTAAACCACTACTTGATAGACCCCCTAAATACTGATCAGGAGAAACCACCACCACTGACTTTCCCATTTTCTTAACCTGTACCGCAGCGCTAATTGCGGCCGAGGTACCCCCATAAATCACGACATCATGAGTGAAAGACTTTTCTGCAAAAGCAAAAAAAGAATGCAGTAAAAGGAATGAGATTAAAAATACTGTACGAATCATAAGGAAGGGACTTATATTCCTATTTGATTAGAATGAATCGAAAATGTTCAATCACAAAGGAATTTTGTGAATAAAATCTTTAATTCAGTTATTTCTTGTGAACAAGCTAGAAAAAAGTAATAGGTACACCTATATACACTAAAAAATTCACTTAACTTTTTACATTCGATGTCTTATTAAGCGATGTTACCGAACTTTTAAAATGAAAAAAATATTCTATGTTTTTCTATTATGTTTAAACATTATTTCACTACTAGGAAAACCGACCGATTTCATTGAGTGGAGATCAGAGTTCTTGAAGGCAGTTCGCGAAGAATCTCTTTCACCAAATCTAATGGTTAGAAATTTGGCGATTTTCTCAATCTCAGTTCATGACGCGGTAAATAGTCTTGAAAAAAAATATCATCCTTATTTAAAGTTCCATAATCATGATCTCAACGCATGGGATTTAAATTCGGTGATTGCAGGATGTGGTAGCTATATTGGAAAGAACCTTCACCCCGCAAGAGCTGCAAATTTTGAAAAACTTGCATATTTCACACGGAAAGAAAATTCTGACCTCAAACATAAATCCTTTTTATTCGGACAAAAAGTAGCTAGGTTTTTTTTACAACATAGGAAAAATGATGGGGCAAGTACTACTGTAACCTATGTTCCAAGAACTAGTCCCGGTTTATGGAGAAGAACTCCGAGCTTTTTTCGTCCACCTGAACAACCTCATTGGAGAAAAGTAAAAACATTTGCCGTTAAGTCATTAGATGAATTCATGCCGCCACCTCCTCCTAATCCCACAGATAAACTATTTTTAGATTCCTTGAGAGAAGTAAAAATTTTAGGGAGTAAAGACAGTCAAATTCGATCGGCTGAACAAACTTTTATCGCCCAATTTTGGAAAGACTTCAGTTATACTCAAACTCCACCGGGTCATTGGAATGATATTGCGGCAGAAGTATGTAAGGCAGAGAAGTATAGCTTACTGGATGAAGCTAGAATTTTTGCAATGCTGAACATTGCACTCGCGGATAGCGGTATCATCGCCTGGGAGTGTAAGTACCGTTACCATATGTGGAGACCAATACATGCTATCCGTCTTGCTGATCAATTTCCTCAGTCTACAAAGTATGTAAACAAACAATGGGAGTCACTGCTAGAAAGCCCGGCACATCCAGAATATGTATCCGCACATAGTTTTTTTTCAGGAACCGCCGCTGTCATTCTCTCCAAGATTTATGGCAGTGATAAATATAAATTTAGAGTTCAAAGCGATCAATTTCCAAATCAGAAAAGGGAATTCAATAGTTTCTCCTCCTGTGCTGAAGAAATAGCATTGAGCAGACTATATGGTGGAATTCACTACAGATTTTCAAACGATAGGGGAATTGAAAATGGGAAAAAGTTAGGTTTATATTTTTATAATCACACTTTACAACCCTTGACACAATTTAAAAAATAACATCTAAAATTTACATTATGCGCGTTTTACTATATGTTTTTATTTCCTTTTTATTGATTTTTAAATTGTTTTCGAACACCCAACGGATTGTTGGAGATATGAACGGAGATGGAATTGTAAACTTAGTTGATACCATCAAAATGGTGAATCATATCCATGGAACAGGTTTTACAACCGAACTTGAGACTTTGAAATGGCAGGCAGATATTAATGGAGATGGTCTCGTTAATTCTTTTGATGTGGAAAGTTCCTTAGAGTTTGTCTTTAAACGCGAATCAATCAAGTCACTCCCTTTTGCAGGAATTATTAATACATTTCCTTACGCAGGGGAAGGTGATATCTCGCTCACGAGAGAATTTGTTATTCACTTCAATATGCCCCTCGCCCAGGGTACTGTGCTAACTAATGACGCGTTCTTTGCCTACTCCGGCGATAGCTTGCAAGTGACTTCACCTAGACTTTCTTCGGACCGTATGAAGGCTACACTTTTCTTGAACGGTTTTCGCTGGCCGTCCAACTCGAAAGTAACCGTTACCCTTAACGGGGGAGGATTAACTGATTTTATAGGTAGAGGCATTGATGTCGATGGAGACGGCGTGGAGGGTGGAATTAAAACTTGGACTTTTTCGACTCTAGGTGTTGAAGCAAGTGACCCCTCCACTATTGTAGAAGGTCAAGTTTTTGACTCCGATAATTCGAATGGTGAAAAACCTTTACCAGGAGTTCTCATTACTGTCGTAGGAAATGAGGAGGCCATGAGCGTCTTTACCGATTCAAATGGAAGTTTCCAGTTAACCTCCGCACCCATCGGAAGGTTTTTTGTTATGGTCGATGGTCGCTTAGTGGGTGCACCTAATGGAGAAACTTTAGTGCAAGGCTCATGGCGCAATCGCGACTACTACACCTTCGTGGGGAAGGCCTGGGAAGCCGTGCCAGGGAAAAAAGTGAAAGCCACCAAGTACGGAAAGTTTGCAGAAAACGGCACCTATATACCAGATCCCAGAGATGGAAAAATATTCTTACCGTTAGTAAAAAAAGGTGCCCTCAAGCCGGTCGATGCCACAAAGCAAACAAATATTTCCTTTGCATCGGGATATCTGGATGGAAATGATTCGAACCTTATGTCCATGCTGGCTGCTACTTCTATTACCATCCCTCCAGGCTCGTTACAATCAGACGATGGTACAACTGGTGGAAGTGTGGGCATGGCTCCCGTTGCTCCTGATCGTTTGCCCGAACCTTTGCCCGAAAGTTTAAAAATGCCTTTAGTCATTACCATTCAAACAGATGGCCCTTCCAATTTTGACATCCCTGTACCCGCACGCTTTCCCAATGTCGACAACCTCCCTCCGGGTGCAAAATCTGCCTTATGGAGTTTTGACCACGATACTGGAGTGTGGGAAATCTCTGGACCGATGACAGTAAGTGCCGATGGTAAATTCCTTGAAACTGACCCCGGCGTGGGAATTCGACAACCTGGATGGCATGGATCTTCTCCAGGTGCTCAAGTTTTTGGCAAAGCAGTTACGACAGGGCCCAGTATCACTAAACCTAAAAAAGGAGCTTGTGGACTGAGTCATGCCTCTATGGCAATTACCGAGGGAGATTTCACCAACTTGGGTAGGCTGTCCGAAGGAATCGAAGAGTCCATTTTCGGCCAAAATGAGAGTGACCTTAGTTTTACGAAAGATGTACTCGGTGCCGGAAATCGCTTTGGTAATACTCAAAATGCGGGAGGTAGCGACTGGAAACAATTCCGAACTCACGCGGAAAAAGATGCGAAGCGTCATGCTACTATTGCCCGCACCGTTTCGACCTTGCTTGGTTCAGAAGATTTTTGGACGACTTTCTCAAGCACCGCTGCAACAATAAGAGACAATGCAATTATCGCGTCCAAAAATAGTTCCGCTCAGACCAAGATAAATTCTGCTCATCAGGTATTTATAAACGATTTAAATCGGGCAAAAGCAAAAATTTCGAGTCAAATCAGTAAATGGGAAAATTACTCCGTTTCACTCTCCGCATTAATTGGACAAACCGTAGGAATCTCTGGACATGATGTCTTACAGACTGACCGATCCCTCATTGCAAAGGAAATTAGTTCCACAATAAAAGCATACCGTTCTATCCCTGGAGGAAATAGTCGACTCGATAACCAGCTCAAAAAATTTGCTCAAGCATGGCAAAAATTCCTCCATGCCACCCTCAATGGAAACCTGCACATTTACAAAGGAGAATCATTTGTTTTCTTAAAGAGAATCGGCTCTGAAGCGGAAGAAACTCGGGACCCTCCGATTGCGGCCCAAAGAATTAGGGTTGGAACTGGTGGCTCCTATGATGCGATCGTACGACCCAACAGCTGGTATGAAGCATGGATGCTTGAACCGACCACACTTGTCATTGGTTCAACTACTTTTATATCCCCCCGCAATGGAGGGAATGGTCCGGTGCCCCCTATCCCACTCTGTCATGACGACAAACCCGACAGTGACTTTGACTACCTGAGCGACCGGGGTGAACGGATTGTCGGTACTAATAAAAGCCAACCGGACACCGACGGAGATGGAATACCAGACGGTTTTGAAATCCTTAACGGTACCGACCCAAGTGGAGGAAATCCTGTTTTTACTGGTATTCTAGCTACCATTGCTCCCTCTCGTGGATTTTCCGATTTTGTAACCACCGGAAACGACCTTGCCATTCTGGGTAATGGGCCAAATGGGGTGGACATTTTTGATATTGGATCAGGAGTCCGACCAGTCAAACAATCCACATATAATACTCCAGGCTCAGTTCGGAAAGTTGCCCTGTCTGAAAATTACCTGGTCATTGCGGATGGAACAGCTGGTTTGACTGTTCTCGACCTAACTAGTCTAGAAAGCCCCTCACAAGTATGGAACATCCCACAGGAATCTCCTGCAAACGCGGTTGCTGTAGCGGGTAAGATCGCATTTATCGGATTAGAAAATGGGAAAATTAAAAGTTATGATCTTTTTAGTGGGCAAAAAATTGATGAGGTTAAAATAAATTATTTAATTGAGGACTTAGCTTTTAGCCAAAACACTATTTATGCACTAGAAAACAGTGGTGGTAGAGGCCGGAGTGCAAATAGTCGGCTCAACTCATTTCCTGTCGAACAGGGACGATTTAAGAATGACGATGGGCCATTTCTACCGCGTAGGAATCTACTTTTACCCGGATATAGGCAATTTGGATTGGGCAACCAAATTGGAAGAAGGCTTTTTGTCGGAGATGATTTTGCCTTTGTCACCGACCTTATGGGTTTTAATCGAATTGATTTGAGAGATCCTCAAAATCCGACAAGGAAAGAAACTCATAAAACCGCCTCTCGAGGATGGAGGCACATGGTTTCAAACGGTTCTGGACTTGCAATTTCTATCGAACACAGGTTTAGCCCCAGATATGCTAGCGGTAAAGATGGAGGGCCAAGTATTTACACAGTTCAAAACAATGGAGATTTTTTACGAGCGGGTGGATATATGGAAAATTTTGAAACTCGTTTCCCCACTCCCGGCAATGCAGGTGCGGTCTCGAT